>NZ_RRYV01000044.1 GCF_014861395.1 Psychrobacter sp. FME13
GTACTACGCTATGCTTTAGGTTGGCAATATATCTCTGGTTTTGCGTAAGTCCTAATAATAGTGAGAGTTCCATAATATGTATTAACCGTCTAGTGAAATGGGGACTAAAGATAGCTACGTTTAAATTTTCATTAGATTATAGCTTAATACAGCAACTTAGCAACGCACTATGTTATACAGCCCTTTGATGCCATCTGTTATACCTAATTTGGACTATCTCATTAACAAATATATTAAATCATTTATGACTGTTAAATATACCCTAATAACTTAAAGTTATAATATGTATAGTGAATTGTGTATAAAAAATGGCTAAAAGTCGCTAAAACGCCTTGCTTTTTATGGCTATTCACGGCATTGTTACTGGTTAGCTATGCAACAAATAATTGTCAATAGGATTGGACTTCATGAGTGATTTAACAGTAGGTTTGGTAGGCTGGCGTGGTATGGTTGGGTCAGTATTGATACAACGTATGCAACAAGAAAATGACTTTAACGGTATTACGCCCGTATTTTTTTCAACTAGCAATGCAGGCGGTGATGCGCCAAGTTTTGATGGTATTGAAACCAGCCAATTAAAAGATGCTCATGATATTACTGCCTTAGCAGCTTGTGATGTGGTGATTACCTGCCAAGGTGGTGACTATACATCAAAGGTACATCAACCATTACGTGATAGCGGTTGGAATGGCTACTGGATTGACGCAGCCAGTACGTTGCGAATGAAAGACGACAGTATTATCATCCTTGATCCCGTCAATCGCAGCGTGATTGATAGTGCTTTAGCCAGTGGTAAAAAAGACTTTATCGGTGGTAACTGTACCGTATCATTGATGCTGATGGCTATCGGTGAATTGTTTAACAAAGGTTGGGTCGAATGGGTCAGCGCCATGACGTATCAAGCAGCTAGTGGCTCAGGTGCAAACAATATGCGCGAGCTAATTAGCGGTATGGGCATACTACATGAAGCGGTCAAAGACGAGCTGGCTGATCCTGCTAGTGCCATCCTTGAAATCGATAAAAAAATCGCCCAAACACAGCGCTCAGAGGACTTCCCTACTCAGTATTTTGGTGTACCATTGGCTGGTAGCTTAATCCCCTATATTGATGTTCAACTAGAGAACAAACAGTCAAAAGAAGAATGGAAAGGTGGTGTTGAAACCAATAAAATTCTTGGTAATTCTGAAGCCGATAAGATTGCTATCGACGGTATGTGTGTCCGCGTTGGTGCGATGCGCTGTCATGCACAAGGGCTAACAATCAAACTCAAAAAAGACATTCCATTAGAAGAAATCGAAGCGGCGCTTAAGAACAGCGGCAACGAATGGTTAGATTTAGTCGAAGATGACAAAGAAGCCACCATGGATCGTTTAACGCCAGTCGCCGTCACTGGCACGTTGACAGTCGCGTTAGGTCGCTTGCGTAAGCTGAATATGGGTCCTGAATATCTAGGTGCGTTTACCGTGGGTGACCAATTATTATGGGGTGCTGCTGAGCCATTACGTCGTATGCTGAATATCATCCGTGAGCAAAATGCTTAAGCTAAATATCTAAACAATGTTCTTAAACATCAAGAAAAAAGACAGCAACCGCTGTCTTTTTTTATGACCATCAACTTTTCAAAATCTGAACAATTGGTATTATTTTGGCTGATAAGCTATCATCACTTCATTACGGCGCATAAACGGCAGTGTCCATGGCGGATTATAACGGGCCAGCTCAGGCTCACCTGTTATCACTAAGTTTTGATCTTGCATCCAAGTCCGTAGCGCTTCCGTTTTTTCTGCGACTTTATCTTCTCCTGCCCACCAAGAAAACTTAATGACGCCATAAGTCTGTGCCGGCACTTCGATAATCTTAACATTTGGATTATTAGGTTTTGGTAACGTTTGCATAGTGTATTGGCTTGGCATGGTGAACTGTACGCGCCATTTTCCATCACTCTGTTGCATACTCACTGGTGCTGTCATCGCAATTTTTTGTGACGCATCATTATTACTATTCGCTTGCGACTGCATGGTGACCGGTGCTGTCATACTAATCTTGCTACTCTCACCACTTGGCGCTGTGTTATTACCAAAGATATAATCTGCTAATGTTTTAAATCCTTCGCGACTAGCCGCACTTTGGTCACCTGTCACCCAAGTCTGGGCCACAAGCTGCTCATCGTAACGACGTAATTCAAAGTCATCCTCTTGCATTAATACGGTATAGTCCGGCTCTTCGGTAGCCATAGCTGCTCCTGATGTTAATAATAAACCACTTAATAGTAGGTAAGCTTTTTTAGTCATATTAGTTCTCCAATGTCCAAAACACCGAGTCTAATGATATTTTTTATATCATTGTTTTTTATATACTTTACCAACTACCCCATAATACTGTCTGTGTCTTTTGGTTATACCCTCATCATATCAAGTATGAAACTTGTTGAACTTATAGGGCTGAAACAACAGATATATCAATGACACATAAATATCCATGTCCAAAAAATCCACCAACAATGTTATAATTAGCGCCATTTTCATAGCTTAAATAGCGATTATCATATGCAATTTGTCTTACACAAAACGGCCAGCGGCGAAACACGTGCACGCCGTGGTACAGTTCATCTCAATCATGGCGACGTACAGACGCCTGCCTTTATGCCAGTCGGTACTTATGGCACGGTCAAAGGCATGTTGCCACGTGATATCGAAGCCATCGGTGCTGATATTGTATTAGGCAATACGTTCCATCTATGGCTACGTCCTGGTACCGAGGTTATCGACAAATTCGGTGGCCTACATAAATTCATGCATTGGGACAAGCCTATCCTCACTGATTCAGGTGGCTTTCAAGTATTTAGCCTTGGTGCCATGCGTAAAATTACTGAAGAAGGGGTTAACTTTAAATCTCCCATCGATGGTGCGAAGATTTTTCTATCACCAGAAAAATCTATGCAGATTCAATATAGCTTGAACTCAGACATCGTCATGCAGTTTGATGAGTGCACGCCATACCCAGCGACTCATGACGAAGCGCAAAAATCATTAGAGCTGTCATTACGTTGGGGACAACGCTGTGTGGATGAACACAAACGCTTAGGCAGCACCAATGCTCTGTTTGGTATCATCCAAGGCAGTATGTATGCTGATTTACGCCAAAAGTCGTTAGAAGGTCTGCTCAATATTGGTTTTGATGGTTATGCTATTGGTGGCTTGTCTGTTGGTGAGCCAAAAGACGAGATGATGAATGTCTTAGATTATATCCCAGATGCTATGCCCGCTGACAAGCCACGCTATTTGATGGGTGTTGGTAAGCCTGAAGACATCGTAGAAGCCGTTCGCCGCGGTGTCGACATGTTTGACTGTGTCATGCCAACTCGTAACGCGCGTAACGGTCATTACTTCGTCACAGGCGACACAGACAATGCTGGTGTGGTACGTATCCGCAATAGCCAGTATCGCAACGATGAAGGCCCATTAGACCCTGAATGCGATTGCTACACCTGTCAAAACTTTAGCCGTGCTTATCTGTATCACCTTAATAAATGCAAAGAGATGCTAGGTGCTCAACTAGCTACTATTCATAATTTACGCTATTACCAACGTTTGATGCAAAGTATTAGAGATGCGATTGAACAAGACAAGTTTGATGAGTTTGTCATCGAGTTTTATACCAAACGTGGTCAAACGGTTCCCGAATTAAACTTACGTTAATTCTGTTTAGTATTTACCATCGTTTATCTGTATCAGTTAAAATAAAAAAGGGCTTAAGAATAATCTTAAGCCCTTTTTTTGTGATAAGTCTTACTACTTCAGTGCACTCACAAATACAATAATGACTGCAAGTGGTGCCACAACTTTGACTATGAATTGCCAGATCTGAAACGCACCTCTAGACAATCCAAGCTCTTCTCTAATACTACGCTGATCCATTCTCCACGCAAGAAATACAATTGCTGCAAGACCTGTGAGAGGCAAGAGAAACTTACTGGTTAATTTATCTAAAGCATCAAAGATATTATTGCCCATAATAGTAAAGTCAGACCACAGATTGAACGATAGCAGTGCTGCAATACCTAGCAACCAGATTACGATACTTGCAACGATAGTCGATACGGTACGACTCATTGAGGTACGTTCTTCTAAAAACTCAACGGTTGGCTCAAGCAATGAGATTGCAGAGGTGATAGCCGCAAAGGTAATCAGTAAGAAAAATAGTGTGCCAATGATAGTACCTGCACCCATGCTACCAAACGCGATAGGCAAGCTGACAAAAATAAGACCAGGACCTGATGCAGGATCTAAACCATTGCTAAAGATAATTGGGAAGATTGCTAGACCCGCAGCCAATGCAATGACGGTATCCAAAATAACAACAGTACGAGCTGTCTTAAGTAAATTTACTTCACGGCCCAAATATGAACCATAAGCCACCATAATGCCCATACCAATAGATAAGGTAAAGAAAGCATGTCCCAGTGCGGCAATCATAACGTCTTCGGTCAGCTTGCTAAGATCAGGGGTAAATAAGTAAGCCACTGCATCACCAAAACCACCATTCATGACGTTATAGCCAACGATCACAAATAGAATCACACCCAATAATGGCATCAAAATCTTGGCAGCTCTTTCAATACCACTAGTCACGCCAATACCGACGATAATAGCAGTAACAGCCATAAATACAGTGTGCCATACTGTTAATGCACCAGCTGAAGCTAACATAGTATCAAAAGTGGCGGCGACTGAATCACTATCTTGACCAACAAAGCTACCTGTAGCAATTTTCGTCACGTAGTTGAGTGCCCAACCACCGATGACACTATAGAACGATAGGATTAAAAAACCACCTAAAACACCTGAAGCACCAATAATCTTCCAACTGCGCGACCTACCTTCACTTGCTGCAACATCAGCAAAAGTATTGACTGGGTTTTTTTGACCACGGCGACCTATCAGCCACTCAGCCACTAAAATCGGAAAACCTACCAGCGCAATACAAAATAAATAAGCAATAACAAAAGCTGAACCACCACTCTCACCGACCATATATGGAAACTTCCATATGTTTCCTAAACCAACTGCCGATCCTACTGCTGCTAATATGAAGCCAAAGCCCGAGCTCCACTGTGCATGTTCTTGTTTGTTGATAGCCATTTTTCCATCCTCATACTTCAAATAATGTCGCTGACAATCTTCCTTGATCACCATAAAAGCCAGTTATAATATTAAGCTATTTAGCAAGCGGCTCGCTATGAGATACTTAGCAACATTAAGAAAGAATTGTTTACATTATCATAAACGCTCAGTTTCTGCTAAGCGACCAAAAAAGTCAAGTAGTCACAAATATAAAAAGCCATAACTATTAGTTATGGCTTTCGTTGATTTTCTCTAGAGCTAACAAGAGTTTATCTAATCAAAAAAATTTGACTGATACTCATTTTGTGCGTATGTTTAACGCACTACGCCGCGACGGCTTTTTTGTAATGAGTCAATAAGTAATTGGATTTTTGGCTCTTTTATCAGCAAGTCGTTGTTTAATACTTCAAGTGCTTGTACGGTCGTCAAACCTGATCTAAAAATAACACGATACGCTTGGCGCAGCACATCAATAGTCTCTTTCGACCAGCCCTTGCGGCGCATTCCTTCGACATTAAGACCGTGAGCTTTGGCTGGGTTACCAGATACCATCGTAAAAGCAGCCACATCTTTTAAAATAAGACTCGCACCACCAATCAAACTATAGTCATCTACAGTACAGAACTGATGAAGACCTGAGTTTCCGCCGATGATGATATGATCGCCAATAGTAACGTGTCCTGCTACTCCGACATTATTAGCCAATACATTATGATCGCCAATCACACAATCATGCGCGACATGGGTATTCACCATCAATAGATTATGACTACCAATTTTGGTCAGCTCGCCATCCTGTGCTGTACCACGGTGTAAGCTACAGGCCTCGCGGATAGTATTATGATCACCAATTTCTAACCACGTGCGTTCGCCCGCATACTTTAGATCCTGTGGATCCTCGCCAATGCTTGCAAATTGATAAACTTGATTGTGTTGCCCGATACGAGTCAACTTAGTGACGACGACATGCCGATGCAAAACGGTATGTGCGCCAATCGACACCTCATCACCGACAATACAGTACGGACCAATAGTAGCGGTCTCATCGATCTGAGCGGACGGTGAGATGAGTGCTGTTGGATGGATCTGACTCATAATGTGGGCCTTTGTATCATCTAGTGCGAATAAATAGTGAAAAAATAGTCGATTTGACCTTGTTCAACAAACCAAAAACGGTGCTAATAATATATATAGTAATTGATGGTCATACTGACTGCACACTTCAACATAGTGCTTTAAAAGCAGTAGCTAACGGTGCTAGTTATAAACACGGTGATCATTAACTAATACTATTGCTCTTGACGGGCAATCATTATTTGAGCACTGGCAGCTAATTCGTCTTCGACATGTACGGTACAATCAAATTTATAAATACCACGCTTTTGCATCACTGTTTTAGCACGGATAATGAGCTGATCACCAGGAATAACTCGGCGCTTAAAACGAACTTTGTCGACACCTGCAAATAGATATAGATAACCATCTTCTGCGGTCAAACCAGCACTAATGAATCCGAGAACACCTGAAACTTGGGCCATGGACTCTACCATTAATACTCCTGGCATAATCGGCTCATCAGGAAAATGACCATTAAAAAACTCTTCGTTAACCGTTACGTTCTTAACACCAGTAATGCATTCTCCAGGTATACAGTCAATAACTTTATCTACCAACAAAAAAGGATAACGATGTGGCAAATAGTGCTTAAGCGTATGATACGTTAGTGGCAACTTAAGACCTTGTTCATCTAAGCTTTTAACATTATCATCATTTAAAATATCTATATCTGGGCGGCTCATAATGGCACTTCCTTGCTATGTGTTTAATATTTATAAGTTATATTGTTGTCATTTCACTAATCACGACCAAGCTGACGAAAGCGTACAGCAGCACGTCGCCAATTAGCCGTTGGCATTGCAGCCGTTCCAGAAGAATATGAACCAGCTGCTTTAATAGATTTGGTGACCATAGTCATCCCAGATAACGTCACATCATCTGTAATCTCAATATGACCTGTGATACCGACAGCGCCGCCAATAATACAGCGTTTACCTATACTGGTACTACCAGCGATGGCTGTTTGGGCCGCGATGGCCGTACCATCACCGATACGTACGTTATGAGCTACCTGTACCAAGTTATCAATAATAACATGATTACCAATAACCGTATCATTAATGGCACCACGGTCAATACAGGTCTGGCTACCGATTCTCACATGATCGCCAACCACCACACGCCCTAACTGAGCAATACGCTCCCAGCCTGTGGTGCTAGGATCACTAGTAGGTGCGAAGCCAAAGCCTTCTGATCCAACACTCGCACCTGCATGCAATCTAACGTGACTACCGATGATACAGTCATGCCCAATAACGACATTTGCTTTGATAACACAGTCAGTGCCTACAGTCGCATTATCCTCGACAATCACATGAGCAGACAATGAGCTATGCTTACCGATTTTCACATGCTCACCAATCATACAAAAAGGGCCAATACTAACCTGCTCATCAATAATCGCACTATCAGCAATCACAGCACTAGGATGAATGTTATGTGACAGTGATTGATGACCAAATAGCTGACTAGCACTCGCATAGGCCAAATAAGGACTTGCGACCACCAACGCTACAGCAGAATCTGGAGCTTGATCACGATAGTCTGCTGTGATTAATACTACTCCTGCTTGAGTACTCACAAGACTAGAAGCGTAACGTGCTCCTGACAAAAAACTCAATTGCTGAGGATTAGCAGTGGTCAGACTCCCCACCCCATCGAGCTCTTGACTTAATTGTTCAACATTAATTTCAGATTTGTTAGTAACTGGTTGATGCTGCTCAATCCGAGTAATAATCTGCTTTATCGTTATCATAGTGGCTATTAACGTTATTATGGATAAAGAAACTGCCAAGTTGAATAATCATCTTGGCAACCCTCTAATATCTGACGGATGTTGCGATCACAAAAATAGCAATTATATCTTTACTTGTATGATCTCGTGCTCTTATCCAAAGTTAGAATGTACTACCAATTTGGAACTGAACAGCTTCAGTCTCATCACCTTCTTTATCACCGATAGGTACGGCATAGCTCAGTGAAATTGGTCCAATAGGTGTATACCAAGTGACACCCGCGCCCGCACTATAGCGTAAGCTATTGTCTTGAGTGATTAAAGACACACCTGTATATTCAAAGGTTTCATCTTCTTTTCCTGTGGTATCAAAGACCTGTCCACCCTCAGCAAATAATACTGGACGCACTTGATCTACCCAATCGCCTTTAAATGGCATTGGTAAAATCAGCTCGGCACCAAATGTAGCCAAGGCATTACCACCGACTTCCTCGCCACTAGTCACTATGTCGTTTTCAGCATAGTAATAATTTTCTGATCGAGGACCCAAGGTTGACGACTCATAGCCACGTACTGAACCGTAGCCACCTGCATAAAAGTTTTCATAAAATGGCAAGTCGTTACCGTAACCAAGCTTGGTATAGCCACGTGCGATAAAATCTTTATACAAAGGATAATAGACATTACCACTATAGGTTAACTTTTGGTAACTGGCATCACCAACCCCGATAGTGGCATCAATTGCATGGCTCATACCTTTAGTTGGAAATACTGGACGATCTAACGTGCTGTAATCCCAACCAAATAGTAAGTTGTAAGTTGTGTAGTCATTTTTAAAACTGGAGTCGCCACCATCATCGTAGTTTGTTTGCGTACCACCATCATCCAACAGTTCCTGAACATTAGATATCCCAAGGTACTTACCACCACGCACGGTTGTATTATCAATATTTAAACCCGCGCTAAGACGTTTGGTTTCATCGATTGGGTAGCTATAATTAAGAGTGGAACCAATGGAGTCAGTTACATAGTTGCTAACGTTGTCATCATCATATTTGGTCTTACGATAATAAGCACTAAGACCTTGAGAAACACCGTTTTCTGTAAAGTATGGATCAGTATAACCTAAGCTATAAGAATCATAGGTCTCTGAACGTGATAGCGCAGCTTGGACACGGTTACCAGTACCCATAAAGTTATTTTGAGTCAAATCTAGCTGGAATGTCACACCACCACTTTGTGAATAACCTGCAGCGATGGTTGAGCTACCAGAAGGCTGCTCTTCAACCACATAGTTGACATCAACTTGATCTGGTTGGTTAGGGACAGGTTTGACATCGACGGTCACACCTTTAAAGAATCCTGTACGCATCAAGCGTGTACGCGACAGCTGAATTTTGTCGTTAGAAGCAAGCGATCCTTCTAGTTGACGCATTTCACGACGAAGCACTTCGTCTTCAGTTTTGATATTACCCGTAAAGTTAATACGACGCACATAGATAGGTCGTGCAGGATCGATAAAATAATCAACCTCTACCATTTTAGTGTCATCATCGATACGTGGTACAGGTCTAACCTCTGCAAAATAATAGCCTTCGTTACCATAACGACTCTTAAGCGCTGCGGTCGTCGCATCTAGTTTGGCTTGCGAGTACTTTTCATTAGGGGCAAAAGTGACCAGCTCTTTCAATTCACTGTTATCAAATGTCGGCTTGCCCAAAAAGTTGACGTCACCAAATTGATATTGCTCACCTTCGCTCAGGCTTACCTCAATAAATACACTGCTTTTATCTTCACTGATATTCAGCACTGCATTATCTACTGCAAAACGTACATAACCATCATTTTGATAGAGTGCTTTTAAATTCTCCAAACTGGCCGCCAATTTTTCTTGTGCATAACGATCAGACTTAGATAGTAGACGAGTCCAAGAAGATTCTTTTACCGCAAACACGTCTTTGATTTCTTCATCACTGAAGTGCTCATTACCAATGACATTAATATCAACAACTTTAGCAGGATCACCCTCAATAAAGCGCACATCTAGCTTGACACGATTGCCATCAAGTACGGTCTGATCTACTTCGATATTACTATTATAGTAGCCTTGACTTATATATTGCTGCTGTAGCTCGTTGGCTACGCCTTGTAGTGTCGATTGTTTGAGCACATCACCAGCAGATAAACCAGCATTTTCTAAACCTTGCTCAAGCCCTTCTTTTGGAATAAGCTTATTGCCTTCAAAGGTCACCTCAGCAATGGTCGGACGTTCTACAACGTCAAATCGCAACTGACCGCCTTCGACACGGCTTTGAATGTCAGCAAAATTCTCAGTCGCATATAGCGCCTTAATACTAGCAGCCAAGCTACTATCACTAACCGTATCTCCTACCGTAATCGGTAGAACCGGATAGAGGCTATCGGGGGTTAGACGTTGTAAACCATTGAAACCGATGTCAGTCACTACAAATTCTGCAGCCTGTACCGGCATACTCATCATTGTTACAACTAACGGCAACCCTGCCGCGCTCATAAATAAAGGCGTACGCATAAACACTATCCGTCAATAAAAAACTTGCTTAAGTTAAGTTAAAAAGCACATATTGTCCAGCCCATCGCATATGAAGTTTCGCACTCATACGTGGGAGACTCAGAATACTTTATATAAAATGCATCACAAAATAAACTAAAAATTACGATTAGTACAGAGGATACAGTACAAATCATTGGCACCTATTAGATCAAAAAACAAGTCATAATAGCCATAAAACCATTAGTATATAATGCCTTATCACTTATATTAGCTATCATTCAATCAAAATAGCCGACTAATATCATTACCAATTGCTAACACCATGAAACCTGCCAGCAAGAGTAAACCAATATTTAATCCCACCATTTGCACCCCCTCTGACAGCGGCTTACCACGAACCAGCTCAATAAAGTGATAGACAATATGACCGCCATCTAATACAGGAATAGGCAAAAGGTTTAAAACTGCTAAGCTTAAGCTAATCAATGCTGTAGTAGACAATACCATCTGCCAACTGATATCAAAGCTTTGCTTAGCGACTTTTGCAATGGTAATCGGCCCTGATAAATTATCCAAACCAATCATACCTGACAGCATTTTCCCCATAGAACTTACCGTCATGACGGCTAACTGTTCGGTTTTTTCAAACGACTTGACCAGCGATTCACCAGGACCATAGACCACTGTGGTTTTATAGGCGTCAGGAATAACAATCTCAGACTGCTGTACCATAGCACCTATTTGGCCATAATCATTGCCTAAATTGTCTTTTTTACCTTGTGGCATAATCTTCAGCTGCACAGGCTTTCCATCACGCAATACCGTAAAATCAAGCAGTGTTTCAGGATTATCACGGACGATGCGTGTCATACTGAGCCAGTCTTTAATTTCAGTATCATTAATAGCCGTAATACGGTCGCCCACTTCCATACCCTGAAGGCTGGCAGCACCATCAGCGCTCAAATCACCCACTATCGGCGCAATATCTGGTTGCCATGGTAGCATACCAAAACTCGTCAATGCGTCTTTGCCTTGATCAGCCCCTTGCATAAACTGCTGTACGGGTGCTTGATATGTAGTGTTATCAGTCTGAACGTCCGATTGCACAGTGACACTCACATCATCTGTCTCACCCATACGTCCAGCCAGACGGTAATTAATACCTTCCCATGTCTGTACTTCATGACCATCAATCGCAACAACTTTATCACCAACAGGCAGCTGTGCCATGGCAGCTGGTGTATCTGGTAGTACTTGTCCAATCTTAGTTGCCAGCTGTTCTGATGGTGTCATAAACAATACCCAAAACAGGGCAATGGCAATAACAAAGTTCATGATAGGACCAGCCGCCGCAATCGCAATTTTTTTCAATGGATGCTGGTTATTAAAAGCTAGATGCTGCTCGTCTTTGGCAACTTCACCTTCACGCTCATCAAGCATCTTGACGTAACCACCGAGTGGCAGTGCCGAGATACGATAGTCAATACCGCTTTTTTTACTCGTCCAACCAAAGAGTTTAGGTCCAAAGCCAATAGAATAAGTCAGCACTTTTACGCCGCAAAGCCGTGCTACGATATAGTGACCCCACTCATGTAAAGCAATGAGTGGACCTAAGACAAATATTGCTGCAAGGAGGGTTAATAAAAAGGTCATGATTGGTTTCCAGCGTTTTATCTAAACATCTTCGATTCAGTATTAAAAATCAACAATTACACTAACTTTGCCACAAGCCTGTCTGTCAAATGGCGTGCTATCTTATCAATCGCTAGAATATCATCTATATCAGCTGTATCATTCAATGGTGGCAGCTGTATATCATTTAAGGATTGTTCATTAATATCAGCAATATCAGTCAAGCGAATTCTGCCATCCAAAAACGCAGCCACGGCAATTTCATTGGCAGCATTTAGCACGATAGTCGCCTGTGTACCCGCTTTCATTGCCTGTCTGGCCAAACGCAAACACGCAAATTTTTGCAAATCAGGCTGAACAAACTCCAACCCACTAAGCGCATATAAATCTAACGGCTGCGAACCACTATCAATCCGATCAGGATAACTAAGTGCATGAGCGATGGGTGTCTTCATGTCTGGGCTGCCCAACTGCGCTAAGTAGCTACCATCGCTATATTCTACCATTGAGTGAATGATGCTTTGTGGATGAATGACCACATTTATTTTATTTTCAGGCAAATCAAACAAGTGACAAGCCTCAATTAGCTCCAAACCTTTATTCATCATTGTTGCAGAGTCGACAGAGATTTTTTGACCCATCGACCAATTAGGATGCTTAACCGCTTCAGCGACACTTGCTTGTTGCATTTGAGCAAAAGATTGTCCTAAAAATGGCCCACCAGAGGCCGTCAGCCATAACTTACGCACGCCATGACTAGACTGATGAATTTGCATATTGTCTTGCTGAATGGCGAGTGGTAGGCACTGAAAAATAGCATTGTGTTCTGAATCGAGAGGCAATAAAGTGGCATTGTAAATTTTTACCGCATTCATCATTACTTGCCCTGCCATTACGAGGGCTTCTTTATTGGCCAGTAAAATACGTTTACCTGCACGAGCGGCAGCTAAAGTAGAAGGTAATCCAGCGGCACCCACGATAGCCGCGACCACCGTGTCAGCTTGCGAATCGGTTGCAATATCTATTAGCCCTTTTTCACCGCCCACGACATCGATATCAAGACCCGCGGCACTAAGACGCTGTGCAAAATCATCGATAGCAGCGCTTGGCACACTGACACGCTTGGGCAAAAACTGCTGGCAAAGCGTCAATAGCTTGTCTAAACGATGATAGCCTGATAAAGCGTAAACCGAGTAATGCTGTGGTTGCGCCGCCAAGATTGCTAACGTGCTATCGCCTATCGAACCTGTCGCGCCTAGTACGGTGATGCGTTGCGTCATAACCATTAATGCCTATGAATAATACGGTGAAAATAAAAGAAGTAACTAGCGTCTGTTGAATATTTAAATATTAGGGCTGCTGATTGCTAAAAGTGCACCAAACTAGGCGCAAGCCGATGGTAATATCGAGACCTTATCTAGAGCTAGGGTTGCAACAAGGTTTGGGATGGTTTTAGCATCAGCCTTGAGAACGGATCAAGCAAAGAGACGCTTTGCCTATTCACAAAGTAAGCGCTGTTTTGTTCGAGTGCGGGGGTCAGTACCATATATGAATGTTCAACAGCCCCCAATATAATCTTGCTACCTTATACGACAATCAAACCAAAGTGTTGTATCGCCCAAAAACCAAGCGCAAATATCGGCGTGGCAGACAATAGCGAGTCGATACGATCAAGTATACCACCATGGCCTGGGAGAATTGTGCCTGAATCTTTGACATCAGCACGGCGTTTGAGCATCGACTCAAACAAATCACCGAGTACTGAAGACAAGATTGTTAGCGCTGATAACGCCACAAAGGCAATTAGCGGTATACCTGTTAGCTTTAACTGAAAGACACTAATCGCAACAACGACGATCAAGCCTGTAATCAACCCACCAGCCAACCCTTCCATGCTCTTGTTGGGTGAAACGTTCGGTGCCATCTTACGGCGACCAAGCTTGCGTCCTACAAAGTAAGCACCACTGTCCGCACACCAAACCAATAAGAAAACATAAAGCAGCCACCATGCCGACAACTGCCACAGATAAAACATAGCCGTAATCGCTGCCGTTAATATCACAGCGCCCATCAAAGCCAGTTTTTTACCGTACCAATTGGTATGAGTTGGAAATACTCTGACCCAAGATAACGCCATCAACCATATAGCGAGCGATGCCACCCACCAAAATAGCCAAGTCACTTTAAGCATGAGTGATACTAAGGTCAGTACAAGGACTAGCAACACAAATACAACTGGTTGACGCCATTTAGGCATCAGCTTAGTCCATTCATGAGCCGCGATAATAACGCCAACGGCTAACAGCGGTGCAAATAAAACAGGGCTTTGGCTCGCAAACATTGCAATACCAACGATAATAACGAGAACTATTGCCGTCTTAATTCGTTGCCACATACTTATTGAGCCTTATTATAATGAATACTGCGTGATCAAAAAGTGCATTATAGCAGCTAATCTACAATAGCCCACTAATAGTAATCAACACCTCTTAAGCACTTTATTATTCCATAAACAAGCGGCATTGACCACGAGTAGGACAGCGGCTTTACAAGATACTTTTGCACACATATTAAATGAACGCTTTAAGTCATGAATTATTCTTAATAATGATTAGTGTTTTTAACCACTGTCTTAACAACTATTTTTTTTCTGTCACGACTTGTTCACTGGTTTTGCCAAAGCGGCGTTGACGCTGGGCAAACTCTGTTACCATCGTTGCCAGCTCGTCTGCTCCAAAATTCGGCCACAACGTTTGAGTAAAGAATAACTCAGCATAGGCTGATTGCCATAACAAGAAATTAGAGATTCGATACTCACCGCCCGTACGTACTAGCATATCGACAGCTGGCTCATCTGCCAACTGTACATACTCATCGAGCATCTCTTTATTAATATCTTCAGCATGTAACTGACCTAATTGCACCTGCTGCGCCAACTGTTTTGCAGCATTCGCAATATCCCATTGACCACCATAACTGATCGCGATAACCAAGGTCATGGCATCAAATTCTGCTGTTTTTGCTTCAGCATCGGCCATCAGCTCTTGCAAATCAGCACTCAGCTGACTGCGATCACCAATAAAGCGCAGGCGAATACGATACTCATGCATGCGTGGTATCTGCTCATGAATGGTCGAAGCTAACAGTTGCATTAACAGCGCCACTTCACTGGCTGGACGCTGCCAATTTTCACTAGAGAAGGCAAATACCGTCAATACTTCAATACCCGCATCCACACAATACTCGACGATGGGATCTAGTGCATCTTTACCAGCGACATGCCCTTGGCCTTTTCCCAAATCATGGGCTTTACCATAGCGATTATTGCCATCCATAATGATAGCGATGTGGCGAGGAAGAAGTGTCGGAATAGGAGCCGAAACGGCTGACGTGGACATAGGCGAACTGGCTTATTATTAAAGTAAGAGGATAATAACGTGTGCGATGATGATTAAAAAGCGTCATAGAAACAATTCATAAATTTCTCATAATTCAGCCATCAGGCTTTTCATACTTGTACAATTAATACTTGCACAATGATAAACAGCCAATAGCGTTGGCACATTGGCTGCTTGTCATGGAGAAACAACTGAATCACTCTATGCCATAAATGATAGAGAAATCAGTATTTAAACGTCCATCAGATCGCTTTCTTTTTTAGTTAAGCTCTTATCAATAGTTTCGATGTATTTGTCAGTAATCTTTTGAATATCATCACTAGCACGACGTTCTTCATCTTCTGATATTTCTTTTTCTTTTGCTAAATCTTTAATATCATTCATCATGTCACGGCGAATATTGCGGATAGAAACACGGCTATTTTCTGCCTCTCCACGCGCAAGCTTTTGCATATCGCGGCGAGTTTCTTCTGTCAATGCTGGCATCGGTACACGAATCACATCAGCGGTCATTGGGTTTAGACCCAGATCTGCTTCGCGAATGGCTTTATCAATCGCTTGTACCATAGTACGGTCAAACGGCTGAACCAGCAGTGTACGTGAATCTTCTACGTTTACACTCGCTACCTGATTGAGTGCAGTGTCAGCACCGTAGTAGCTGACCATTACGCCTGACAACATACCTGGGTGGGCACGGCCAGTACGAACTTTACTGAAAGTACTCTCAAGCGCTTCCAATGTCTTTTGCATGCGGGCTTCGCCGTCTTGCTTAATCTCTTTAATCATTATGTATCCTTATTTATCGCTATCGATAAATCATTCATTGTTAGTAAATATACGTTGTCTAGTCGTGCTATCACTTGGGCTGGCGAGTATATAGTCGAACCACTCTTAAAGTGTTACGGCGTTAGACTCGCTTAGCCTACTACTGTAGTACTTGCGCTTGTCTGCCTTGCACCATTTTTAACATTGATCGACTATAGGTTTTACATCAGATTAGTGATAAACACGTGTGCCTTCATTTTCACCCATAATGACATTTAATAAGGCATTAGGCTTGGTCATATCAAAAACTTGTAGCGGTACGTTATGCTCACGGCACAATGCAATAGCAGTTAAGTCCATAACGCCAAGTTTTTGCTCTAACACTTCGTCAAAGGTTAAACCATCGTATTTTTTGGCATCGGTATGTAGGCTTGGGTCTTTGTCATAAACACCATCGACTTTGGTCGCTTTTAAAATCAAGCCTGCTTCAATTTCGATACCACGTAAACAAGCGGCGGTATCCGTGGTAAAGAACGGATTACCCGTACCCGCAACAAAGATACAAACATCACCGTTTTTTAGATAACGAATCGCGTTACGGCTGCTATAGCTTTCTGTCACTTCACCAATAGGTAGTGCTGACATCAAGCGTGTTTTAATATTGCGACGCTCAAGCGCATCACGCATCGCTAAACCATTCATGACCGTTGCCAGCATACCCATTTGATCGCCAGTGACACGGCCAACCAGACCTTCTTTTTGTAGTTGGGCACCGCGATATAAATTACCACCGCCGACCACGATACCAACTTGAACACCCAGTCCGCGCAAATGGGCAATAGACAAACTCATTTTATCGAGCACTTCGGTATCGATACCCATGTCTTTACCACCAGCCAAAGCTTCGCCAGATAGTTTTAGCAAGATACGAGAGTAACGCGGATTTTTGTCAGACATGAGATCACCTTGTTATCATTAAATTATAATTAAAGTTATCGGTAAAATACAAACAGAGTTTGCCTTGGCGTTGACCACACTGCCATACTTGATGACAAATAGGTCACAAGGCTAAATTGCGTCAATTGTAGCAAAAACTGTCCTTTATGGGGCAATTTTCACTGGCATATCGTATTAGGTTTTTAACCTTTGTAGCTAGCAAACAAGTCATACTCGCTAGCTTCGTCAATAGTGACAGTCAAAAACTGCCCGACTTTAACCCCTGCATTGATATCATCAACGTAGACGTGACCATCGATTTCAGGTGCATCCGCATAGCTACGGCAAATCGCAATACCTTCATCACTATCAATTTCATCGACCAATACCATTAAAGTTTTACCGATTTTTTCTTGTAGCTTTTGTGCTGAAATCTCTTGTTGTAGCGCCATCAAACGCTCATAACGTGACTTCTTGATTTCTTCTGGCACATGATCTGGTAAATCGTTGGCTACCGCACCTTCTACTTCTGAATAGGTAAATGCACCGACACGATCAAGACGAGCTTCAACCAGCCAGTCAAGCAAACATTGAAAATCTTCTTCCGTCTCACCAGGGAAACCAACAACGAAGGTTGAACGAATAACGATATCAGGGCAAATATCACGCCATGCTTTGATACGTGCCAAAGTGTTTTCACTATGCGCTGGACGTTTCATTGCTTTTAGTATTCGATGACTGGCATGTTGAAAGGGAATGTCTAAGTAAGGCAAGAGTTTCTTTTCACCCATCAATTCAACGACTTTGTCCACATGCGGATAAGGGTAGACATAATGTAGACGTACCCAGATACCTAAGCCATTCAATGCTTGGCACAAGTCATAAAACTTTGACTTGAGTGGCATGCCGTTCCAGAAACTGGTTTTATACTTCAAATCTAGCCCATAAGCAGAAGTATCTTGCGAGATAATTAACAACTCTTTCACGCCAGCATTTTTTAGTGCCAAGGCTTCATTCATGACATTATCAATCGGACGTGAATCTAAATCACCACGTAAGCTTGGAATAATGCAAAAAGTACAACGGTGATTGCAGCCTTCAGAAATTTTTAGATAGGCATAATGGCTTGGCGTCAGCTTGATACCTGCCTCATTAATCAAATCTATTTTTGGGTCGTAGTCTTCATCCTTACTACTATTTGGTTTTGGCACATGTTTCGAAACCGCTGTAATCACTTCATCATATGCGTGCGCACCAGTTACTGCGAGCACAGCAGGATGCATCTCACGGATTTTATCCGCCTCTTTACCCAAACAGCCCGTCACGATGACTTTACCGTTTTTGCTAATAGCCTCCCCGATTGCATCCAGCGACTCTTGTACCGCCGACTCAATAAAGCCGCAGGTATTAACCACGACCAAATCTGCTCCCTCATAATCACTGGCTACTTGGTAACCATCACGGCTCAGCTCAGTGATGATGCGCTCGCTGTCCACTAGCGCCTTTGGGCAACCTAACGAGACAAAACCAACTTTTGGTGCTGCACTGACGGGCATAGCAGCAGTGGCATTAGCAGTCGTTAAATCACTACTTTGTGTAACACTACGATTTTGGTTATGATTGGCTCTATGATGGCTGGCTTTAGCTGGATTGGACTGGTTCGTATCTGCTTGACTGTCTTGTGCTATTGTTGGCTTAGCAGGATTAAAAACAGTGGCGGTGTCTTTTAATGTAGAATCTGTCGGAGTAGAAGCTGGCTGAGAGGTGGTAATAGTCGTGTTAAGCGACTTGGTAGAAGTTTTGGACATGGCTGACCTTGCTAGAGATAAAATGGCTGTGCGCATTGTACGTTTTTTTTGCAAAAATCGCTAGTTTTGCCGCTCTATAGTGTTGATTTATGGTTAAATATTATCTTGAACATCTTTTTTTAGGCATTGACTCATGGCAAGAAATTTCACAACCGCAAAATCCACACCTGATTTAGCATTTATATCTCAGCATTTATTTACGGCTATTTTATGGGTCAATGAAGAGTTGTCTATTACGTGGCTCAATGCTCAGGCCGAGCAACTACTGGCTATCAGTAGTGGAAGGCTGCTCAATCAACCTATATTAACGTTATTAGCACCCCAAGAGTTAAACCCAAAAGATAGTAATATTCCTAATAATGATGATGTCGATGCCCAAAACTGCTCCTTAACCGAACGATTTGAGCAAGCAAAACTGTATCAGCAACCCTTTATCGATCATGACCATGTTGTAAACACACAGCTGAACGGTTATTTGTCATTTTCCGTTGACTATAGTGTCACTCCTGTCATATACGAGCAGCAGACCTATTTTATTATTGAAATGTGGGGCAAAGATCGACAAAGCCGTATATCAGAAGAACAACGTCAGCAACAACAATATGGTGTGGCTCGTCATATGCTACGGTCAGTTGCCCATGAAATAAAAAACCCGTTAGCAGGTATTCGCGGTGCTGCACAATTATTGCAGCGACAATTTATCAAGTTCAGTGACACCTCTATTCTTAATAGTAGCGCGTCAACTGCCTCAAACCATACAAATACTGCTCTGAATCATAAAAACTTGCAAAAAACCACTGACAAACTACGTGGTTATACCGATATTATTATCTCAGAAACTGACCGTCTAACGCATCTTGTTGGACAGTTTTTGGGCTCTAATCAACTCCCAAACTGGCAAACGATTAATGTTCATGAACCGCTAGAGCATGTATTGTCTTTGGTGATGAACCAATATCCACAATTAACGCTACAGCGAGATTATGACTTATCACTGCCTGAATTATGTGCAGATAAAGATCAATTAATTCAAGTGTTTTTAAACCTGATCAACAATGCTTGTGAATCCATGACTGAGTTTGAACAAACCTTGCAACAACAAAAAATATCCGAAACCAAAGTATTATCTTCGATCAATACTAACAGTGATGACCAAATAGATTATCAGCCAATACTTCACATTCAAACACGTATTGCTTTTCAACACACCATCGTTGGGCAACAGCACAAACAAGTTCTGCAAGTTAACATTACTGATAACGGCTCAGGAATTGACCCTGAATTGATCGGGCAGATATTTTTTCCTATGGTGACAAGTCGTGCTGCTGGCACTGGATTAGGGTTATCTATCGTACAAGATATTATTAGCCATCATCGTGGTATGATTGATGTTAGCTCAACACAGGTACAAGGTGAGCAACAAACACGTTTTACCTTATACCTGCCGTTTCATTGATTAATTACTGAAGCACAAATAACTTTGCTATTATTACTTGATACAGCTACTAGGGCGTGTCCTCATTTTAAAAATGGTGATGAAAATGAGATAAATTGCCGTCAAACAAGGAAAATAGCGCAGATAATATCGAGATATTAGTCAGCTATTTGACACCGTTTGGCAAGATTTAGCTATTTTTAACCCATTTAGATAACTATCGATTGAATTGAGGACATGCCCTAATTAACCAAGAGATTAACAAAGCCAATTAATACTACCAAGTCGTAAATGACCACATCATAACTCTGAACCAACTCATTGCTCATTAGGCCTAATACATGACTGAATATAGTGAAAAGCATAAACCTAAAAGCGATAATCAGACGGCAACCGATCAACTGATAAATGATCAAACAATAAAAGTAACGGTCAATAACAACCCCGAACTTGACCCCGCAACGTTATGGCTTATCGATGATGATGCCGCCTTAAGAATGGTGTTGGCAGATACGTTTGAAGATGCAGGACTGACGGTTATTAGCTTTACCCAAGCACAAGCTGCGTGGGCACGTCTCAACGATATATTGCAAGAAAATGAGTCACAGGTGCAACTGCCCGATGTGATATTGACTGATATTCGTATGCCGATGATGGATGGGCTGTCTTTTAGTGACTGGGTGCATCAGCACTTTCCTAAGCTGCCTATTGTCATCATGACCGCACACTCAGACCTAACCTCTGCTATTAATAGCTATCAAACAGGTGCCTTTGAATACTTACCCAAACCGTTTGACTTGGATGATGCCGTTGCAACCATTTATAAAGCCATTAATTATCAGCCCAATCTGACCGCGACCACTTACGCAGTCGACGCTAATACATCTAACACCAATGCAACGACTGATTATACTGCTGAGAGCGATACTGAATTTGATGTAAAGGTTGAACCTACTGGACAGACTCATCCAACAAGCACATCTAATGACACCAAAAAGAGCAAAGCAGCTAAAACTAAAGTCAAAAATAATACCAACCCTGTTATCAGTACAAACCAAAACATTAATGACAACCCTAGCGGTATCATAGGCCAATCACAAGCTATGCAGACGGTGTTCCGCGCGATCGGCAGATTGGCACACTCACCTATTACCGTTTTAATTACGGGTGAATCAGGAACCGGAAAAGAATTGGTCGCCAGCGCGCTACATCAACATTCACCGCGTAACCAACAACCTTTTATCGCTCTCAATATGGCTGCTATTCCACACGACTTGATCGAATCTGAGCTATTTGGCCATGCAAAAGGAGCGTTTACTGGTGCGACGACCACA
The DNA here is from genome assembly GCF_014861395.1 of Psychrobacter sp. FME13. Classification (GTDB taxonomy): domain Bacteria; phylum Pseudomonadota; class Gammaproteobacteria; order Pseudomonadales; family Moraxellaceae; genus Psychrobacter. Next base: position 21,816 of record NZ_RRYV01000044.1, read on the forward strand.
CGACCAGGGCGCTTTGAGCAGGCTGATGGCGGTACATTGTTTTTAGATGAAATCGGTGATATGCCATTTAGCACTCAAACGAGATTGCTACGCGTATTAGCAAATGGCGAGTTTTATCGCGTGGGTGGACAACAGCCAATCAAAGTAAATGTGCGTATTATCGCTGCCACTCATCAAAACTTAGAAGAGTTAGTCAAACAAGGTAAATTCCGTGAGGATTTGTTTTATCGCCTCAACGTTATCCGTCTACCACTGCCACCGCTACGCACGCGACGCGAAGATATTCCTGCGCTAGCGACTTATTTTATGAAACGTGCTGCTGAGCAGATGGACACCGCACTAAAGCAGTTACATCCGATGGCTGTACAGATTATGCAATCTTTTGAGTGGCGCGGTAACGTCCGTCAATTGGAAAATGTTTGTCTATGGTTGACTGTCATGGCAACTGGTGACACCGTCATGCCTGAGGACTTGCCACCAGAACTGCTCGAAAATGCTTCATCTAATCTAGAACAATATCAAGAACAACAATCATATAGCGATAACGTGAGCTCCCAAAGCCAAATCAATCAAGAACAGCCTATATCTGCTGTTCCAAGTTGGCAGCAGGCGTTGGCTATTTGGGCCGAACAGGTGCTGCAGACAGGAGAAACAGATATTTTGCAAACGGCCACACCTGAGTTTGAACGTGTTTTACTGACAGCTGCGCTCAAACATAGCGGAGGTAAAAAGATAGCTGCAGCCAACTTGCTCGGTTGGGGACGTAATACACTAACCCGTAAATTACAGCAATTAGAGATCACTACGCCAAAGGAACAGAGAAATAGTGAATAAAAGTACAAAAACTGTTATTTAAAACAATAGTAATATCAATTATTTCTTAGATTAACACATGAAGTGCAATATCAAAGAGCAGGTGAAAAAGAGGCCTAGA
>NZ_RRYV01000045.1 GCF_014861395.1 Psychrobacter sp. FME13
TTTGGTCGGTGGATAAAAACTTTGATGCTAGCGCATCTAGGTCTTTTTTTCACCTTGCATTTGGTATTGCACTTCATGTGTTAATCTAAGACTTAAATGCAGTGTTATGTGGTTTAATTAGGTAATTAGAGTGGGTGCTGATTAAGTAAAGGTTATATAGGTATGGCTTTAGATGAATATTATGTATTAACCAAAATACAGTAGTCCGTAGTTATCTTTATTCAACCGTTCTCAGAATTATTCAGCATATAATACAGCGCTTATATGTTGAATGATATCAGCAGTTTTTATTTATTAAGTTGGTTACGGCGCGTATGTCATTAGTCTCTTCTTTAAAACACAGTATCTTTGTTCGTATTTATGCAGGACTACTCATAGTCTGTCTATGTGTGGCATTGTTTGCTCAGTTATTGATGGATACCATTAATAAAGAGCGTGTACAGTCTTATCGTGAAAGTATGGCAACAGGTGCCTTTCATTTGGTGAGCGAAGGCATTGCGCATCAGAGAAATGAAGAGCAGCGTGAATATTGGTTGTCTGACGCTAGCAGTTTATTTGGTGCAGAGTTTAGTATTGTACCTATTGACGAGGTAGATTTTAATGCCAGTGAATTGCGACGTTTTGAAAATGGAGATACGGTTGTTCGCTATGTTGCTCAGCCTGTATACGCTGATGTTTATTATCGTTTGCCTGATAAGCAAAGCGTCTTAACAGCAAGAGTAACGCAAGTGACCGAGCAGCAAGTAAGAGCCATAGCGGTGTTTCTCTTGGATGATTTGTCTTACCATATGACGTTGTCTGATAAACGTGCACGTTTGGCTCAGTTAGAAGAAAAGTTCTCTTTTCCGTTAGAGTTTAAAGCAGTAAACACACTTAATTTAGATACAGATCAAATGGGGCGCTTGCGCCGTGATGAGGTGGTTATCTCATTACAAGATACCAATAGTAGTAAAAGTTCGGCTATCAAAATAGTTGTACCCTCTGAAATCAACGATATGGCGATTTTGATCGGTCCAGTACCGTTATTCAATTGGTTCCCACTCAATTTAATTATCAGTATGATCCTTATCAGCATGTTTTTGATTAGTTTAGGTGTCTATGCATTGATTTTCCCGCTTGAGCGTAAATTGCAGTTGATTCAGGTTGGTGTCAATGAAGTCAGTAAGGGCAATTTGGACATTCAGGTTCAAGTAATAGGACAAGATGAAATTGCGCGCTTATCTGCGACTTTTAATGCGATGACTTCACATATCAAACGATTGATTGAGTCGCAGCGAGAGTTGACAAGAGCAGTGTCACACGAATTACGTACCCCTGTGGCTCGTATTCGCTTTGCTGTTGATATGCTTGCTGATACTGACGATGAGGACTCACGTTTTATGCAACGTGATTATATCGATGAAGATATTGAGTCGCTTAATGGTTTGATTGATGAGATTTTGACCTATGCAAAGCTAGAGGAAGGTTCGCCCAAGTTGGATTTAGAGCCCGTCAATTTAAGAGAGTTACTTGAGCAGATAGAGCGAGAAACTAATGCTTTGGGCAAGCCAATAAAAATTGTAACCAAGCTACCAAGCGCTAAAGTGACGGCCGTTGCAGATAAACGATATTTACATCGTGTGATCCAAAATCTTGCAGGTAATGCACTACGTTATGCAGAGACGACGATAGTCATTAGTGCTGGAGTGAAAAAAGGCAATGCTTTTGTGAGCGTTGAAGATGATGGGCATGGGATTCCAGAGTCAGATCGTGAAAAAGTATTTATTCCATTTTCGCGTTTAGATGACAGTCGTACGCGAGCATCGGGTGGCTATGGGCTAGGTTTGTCTATTGTATCGCGCATTGCTTTTTGGTTTAATGGTAATATGAAAGTTGATGAGAGCCAAGAGCTTGGTGGTGCCCGATTTATTATGACATGGCCTATTAAGCCACTGACACAAATCCTGGCTGCTGATGAGTTGACGCAAGAAAAGAGTGAGCGTGATTTTGATGATAAGTAATAACGGGGTTTTGGATAAGGAATAGCGGATATATGAATCAATAAGCTATAGATTGGTTTGATGTCTTTAGATGAAATAATTATCAGTAGTTGATTAACGATAAATGTTTCAAAAATAGTTTTTTGAAAACAGCCTAGAAGCAAAGGAAGATAAAGAATGCCGTATTTATTTGGTGGTTTGGTCGTGTTAAATGCGATAACATTGGGTTATTATTTATTCTTGCAGCAACCATCAACAACTCAAACATTAAAAGCAGCAAAAGAAAGCATTACCCAGCCGTTAGAGTTTACTAATAGCGCCAACTATATCCCTCCTACTATTGGAACTAGAGACTAGGATATACGGAGCATTGCTAGTCTTTAGTAATCAAGGTGCTTTTTTAGAAGTATTTAAAACCACCATCAGGTGTTTTTGAGTATGTATTATCAATACTTAGTATTTCTTATCTAGCACATCATCATTGGACACAAGGGTGTCTTCTGTATCAGAAGCGATGGTCTGATCTCCAGCAACTTTAGACAGTAAAGGAATATGTACACAGACTTGTAGACCACCATCGGGGTGGTTGATTGCTTCGACCTTACCATGATGTAATCCTGCAATTCGGCTAACGATAGCCAGTCCCAGTCCACTACCTTGTGTGGTACGTGCGGTCTCTCCACGTTCAAATGGTTGCATAATACGTTCTAACTGGTCTTCTGCAACGCCATCACCGCAATCACGTACACATATCATTAACTCTTCTTGAGCTTCTTTATTAATCGCGCTTTCAGTAACTACCTCACTATCTTCAGTTTCAACTGTTTCTGTAAAAGTTGGTACAACAGTGGCTGAGAGATAAATAGGTGGTTTGCCATAACGATTTGCGTTATTGACCAAATTGATAATCAGGCGTTTGATAGATAACGGTCGTACGGGTACAACCTTGTCACACTCTGACTGATAAATAAACTTTATTGGCGCAAACTGCACCATAATCTCATTAAATATGGTATCTAAATTGGTCAAACTCACTGGTTCGTCCGAGCCGTCTTTCATAAAAGAGATGAACTGCTCTAAAATCGCATCCATATCTTCAATATCGTAAATTAATCCTTCCCGAAAAAAGTCATCTGGTAGCATTTCTGCCGTCAAACGCATGCGAGTCAATGGTGTACGTAGGTCATGTGAGATACCAGCAAGCATAATGGTACGTTCTTTTTGCGCTTGGTTTAAAGTGGTGAATAGGCGGTTAAATGCCATATTGACCTGACGTATCTCTGTGGGACCTTTTTGCGTGGGTAAAGTGGTTGCATGACCAAGACGAATATAGTTGGTTGCTGCACGTTGCAAATAGCGTAATGGACGGTTTAGCTGCCTGGCTAGTAGGATAATGGTTAGTAGCGATAAAATAGGTAGCCCAATGAGGAAGAGCACCAATAACCCAGGACTGTACTGTGAATAATAAACCACTGGTTCACGAATCCAAAAACTGTCATCACGACTATCTTGTATCCAAAGCTGCGGTGTTGGCTTGAATTTAAAGTACACCTCAACAGGACGACCTAACTGCGCACCAATTTCACGTTGCAACACATCGGTAAAGACTCCAACAAAAGCCTTATCAGACACTTCTGGAAAGTCGTTAGGATTATTTACCACTACGACATGAGAGTGCTGATAAATCCATTGGCGGACCTTAGGGTTATTTTGCCAATCTTTATTAACACTATTTATTAGTTGTAGCTCGCTTGTTAAATAGCGAGCATGATTTTTTAGCTCCGGTAAATAAAGGCTACGCCAAAAGAATAAAATCGATAAGCCAACACTAATAAGGACAATGAAGGAAACCATCAAAGTTGTCAGCCAAGTATTGGAGTAGGAGCGTGCTAGCCAACCTTTACGACGTGGTTTTGGGTTTGAGATAGTCATATAAATCCAACATATTGAAAAAGATTTTATTAGAGTATGTTTAAGCGTTATCGTACTTTAGCTTTGTGAAAAGCAAAGCATTAGCATTGCGAGTATCATCGCTTTTATTCTGACGACATATAGTGTTATTAAGTGATTGGGTAAATAGCACATAGTCGATGCTCTATAGATTAACACAATCATCTAGGGATACTGAGCGCTTTAGGGTGGTGTGTCATTTATAAACCATTTCGATATCTACGGATGATTATGTTAACAATCTGATATCAAGGATAGTACGATATGGTAGTTTGAAAAGTGGTGGCAATTCGCAATTATGTTCACATCCACTAGCGTTTAAGCTATTGTTAATAAATAATTAAATAAGCATAGTTTATGTTTTCAATAAATAAAGACTGTGATATAATTATGCCCTTTTTGGTATACCTGCGAAAGAGAGAATTCACATGGTTGTTATTCGTTTAGCACGGGGCGGTGCCAAGAAACGCCCATTTTATCAAGTTGTTGTTGCTGATCAACGCCGCGCGCGTGACGGTCGCTACATTGAAAACATCGGCTTTTTTAACCCACTCGCTAAAGAGTCTGAAGAAGCAGTACGTCTAAATATGGAAGCGTACAATGCGTGGATCGCAAAAGGTGCACAACCTTCAGATCGCGTTGCTTCATTAGTAAAAGCTTACAACAAGTCTGCCGCTCAAACTGAAGCAACTGCTTAAGTTTTTGTTGTTATAGACTTTAGAAAACATAGCGTAACTGGCTTGGCCAGGGTACGCCATTAACTGTTTATCGCTTTTGATTGCGTTTATCGCTTTTGATTGAAATGTATTTACAATTGCTGTTTTAATCAATGTTAGGTTAGCCGTTATGTCATCCACTCCAAACGCTAGTGCCCTTATGAAAATTGGCCAGCTTAAAAAGCCTTACGGTATTAAAGGTTGGCTTTGGGTGTTTAGTGATACAGAAGATCGTACGGCAATATTTGACATGCAGCCGTGGTGGATGAAAACTGCCACTGGCATGAAACCTTTAACTGTTAAAGCTTGGCGTAAGCAGGGCACAGGAATTGTGGCTCAATTTGAGCAGATTCCTGATCGCAATGTTGCTGAGACCATGAACGGTGTTACCGTTTGGGTCGAACAAGACGTTTTGCCTGAGACAGCTGAAGACGAATATTATTGGTCGGATTTGGTCAGCTTGCGGGTGATGAACGAGCAAGATGAATATTTAGGCAATATCACTGAGATGTTTGAGACCGGTGCCCATGACATCATGCGTGTAACGGCAAATTCAGATAGTTTAGATGGTGAAGAGCGCCTGATTCCATGGCACAAACAAACTGTAATACAGGTCGATATGACTGAAAAAACAGTGCTTGTGGCATGGCCAAGTGATTATTGATACCAGCTTTAACGAGACAAGCTTCGGCTTTTTTGTTAGTTATCATCGATAATCATACCGATTCATTTAACCATTAATAGCCACAGTGCAAGTAGATATTAGATGTATTTTGCCGTCATTAGTATTTTTCCTGAGATGTTTGCTACGATTCGTGATTTTGGTATCACAGGTCGAGCAGTCACTCAGAATCAAGTGGCGATTGAATGCATTAATCCACGTGATTATACCACTGATAACTATCGCCGTATTGATGAGCGCCCTTATGGTGGCGGTCCTGGGATGGTGATGATGGCTGAGCCATTGTCAAAAGCTATCGAGGATGCGCGCTTGCGGGCTAGTCAATATGGCTGCCGTGTTGACAGTGAGCACTGTCCGGTGATTTATATGTCGCCACAAGGGCAAACGCTCAGTGAGAGTAGAGTTGTTGATATGACGGAATACGATGGCATGATTTTATTGTGCGGTCGATATGAAGGCATAGATGAGCGCCTGCTATCGCAATATGTTGATATGGAGGTATCACTAGGTGATTATGTGCTGACCGGTGGTGAGCTACCAGCAATGGTACTTATGGATAGCGTGATACGTCGTCTGCCTGACATTATGGGTGATGATAGGTCTGCTGAGCAAGACTCCTTTGTGGATGGCTTGCTTGACTGCCCACACTATACTAAACCACATGAGTTCGCTGGTATGGCAGTACCTGATGTTTTACTGTCAGGACACCATGCCAATATCGCTAAGTGGCGCTTTAGTCAGCAAGTCAGTCGCACGCAAGCGCGTCGTCCAGACTTGTGGCAGGCATTTACACCAACGGTAGAACAAGCTAAGTGGCTAAAAGCATTGGCAAAAGCAGACAAAAAACAGCATTCATAAGAGTAGCGTTGATAAAAGCCATCTTATAAATGATTGATTTGATAAACGGTTAAGAAACAAATTTTGCGCAACAATAAACAGGTCATCGCATAGTGGCCTTTGGTTATAACCCATTTACGTTGCGTCTCACCATAAAGAGATGCGATTAATTATTACAAACAGGTGATATGCGTTAAGCCTCTATTATCTAATGTGAGGAGATAACTCTCATGAGCAACAAGCATCCATTAGTTCAGGTCATCGAAAATGCTCAATTGATTGAGCGCCCAAGCTTTGCACCCGGCGATACCGTTGTGGTTCAAGTAAAAGTACGTGAAGGCGATCGTGAGCGTTTACAGGCTTTTGAAGGTATTGTAATTGCTAAGCGTAACCGCGGTCTAAACTCAGCGTTTACCGTACGTAAAATCTCAAGCGGTGTTGGTGTTGAGCGTGCATTCCAATTGCATTCACCAATCATTGACAGCATTGAAGTGAAACGCCGTGGTGCTGTTCGCCGTGCGAAACTATACTACTTACGTGAGCGTTCTGGTAAATCAGCACGTATCCGCGAAAAACTTGCTCCGCGTGTAGCTGCTCCAAAGAAAACTGCCGCTAAAGCATAAGTTTGAGCAGATGCTCAAACTTGCTTAGTTGCTAAGCCTTCTATTAAATGGCAAGGCAACTAAGCAAAAGTAGATACAAGCCCTTATTAATAGGTTTATCATATAAATAAGCGGGCCATACCAAAAAAGACGAAACCCCAATCTATGCGCAAGCTAGGTTGGGGTTTTTGTATGTGGGCTTTTAAATAAAATTTAAGAGTTAGACGCTTAGCAGCGTCTTAGCTGTCACTATCCAAATTGTCTATACGACTGGTTTGATTTTTGGATTTACTGTATTTACGCAGTCTGATATATATCGTCTTTGTGACAGTCGCAATAACTTTTTGCTGTTCATCGACTATATCGACTTTATATTCACGAAAAACAGCGTCACCATCTTTTGCTAATTCTTGAATGGTAATGATTTCTGAGCTGGCAACTTTCATTCGTGCCGTTACTTTGGTATGGCCCGGTGCCACAAAATCAATATGTGAGCTTTTATCCCAGACAACATAGCTACTACCTAATTGATGCATCAGCATAATCATATAGAAGGGATCAACCATCGAGTACAAACTACCACCAAACTGAGTACCGACGATATTTTTGTTTAACGAGTTTAGTCCCATACTGACGACACATAGACCTTGGTCAAGACTTATGTGATCGATTTTGATACCTGCACCGACATAAGGGGCATAAGTGTTGATACGCAGCTTAAGTAAGTGTGGGGTTAGCAAGGGTAGGATGCTTTGTTTTGCTCGACGTTTTAAAGTCTCAAAATTGGTAGGTAGTAAACTCATGAATTCATCCTATTACTTTTTTGATTTTTTAGTTATACCGATGGCGTCAATTTTTTGAAAACTATGTAAAAGAATAAGGCGTGTTAAGGATTCACCATTTTAGCCCATATGGAAGACTATCGATTGAATTGAGGACACGCGCTGTTTGTAAATATTCAATACGTTCTAATAATTAAAGGGTATTTATCATAAGTAAAAAACAGCAAAACTGCTAGACTTAAAGCGTAACTAATGCCGAGATAGTATAAAAATTATGCCGTTAAAAGTTAACAAACGTATATAGATGTCTGTCAACAAGAGGCTTTGATATTAAGTATTAGTAGCTAATATTTGATATTTTTTGTCAATTTAATAGTTGATTAAGTTTCCAAAAAATTATAATAAAAACTTTAAGTTATGAAATATAGTGATATATATAGCATCTTTACATACTTATATGCTCGCATTTCCAGTTCCCATGTCATACAATGGCTTGCAATTTTTAATGGTTACTTTATTTTATATAGAGTCACATTAATAAATTATCAGTAAACAAAAGCCTCAGTCGACACAAGGAAATGTGATGAGTAACACTCAGATCCCTTCTCCAGGGTCTAATCAGCAGCCGTCTAATTATGACACGGAGCTATCAGATAGCTATCTTGATTTGCACAAACCAAGTTCGAGTTTTGAAAGTCGTGATGATTATCTAAACCATGAATTACAAATCATGCAGCCAAAACGCTGGCGCGCCAATTTACCATTCCGTGATTACCGTTTTGAATTTGAAGATACCATTCAAGCCATGGCCGCGACGATTGGTAAAGTCGTTATGGTAGGCGCGATTGCCGCAACATTTGCAGGTCCGCTTGGTTTGGGCGACGCGTTTGTTTTAGAGAACGTTCGTTATGAGCTATTAATCGTTTCATTCTTTATTATCTTGTTTTCAGGATTTTTACTACCGACGGCCAACCTTGCTGGTACTCACGGTCCTCTCATCCCACTTATCCCTATTGTAGTAGCCGCTGGCGGGCATCCAATGGCTTTTGGCCTATTGATTGGTGCTTTTGGTTTGCTGCTTGCTATCAGTAAAGGAGGGAGCTTGCTGGCCAACTTAACCAGTAAGGGTGTGTGCGGTGGCCTTTTGATTTACTTAGGGTTTATCGGTACCACCTCACAGGTTAAAAACTTGTTTGCCTGGTCAGAGAGTATCGGCATGTCGCATATTGCCTTTTTTATTATTCTAGCAACGATTTTGTTATACGCATTACTAGAACATTGGCAAAAACGCTGGCTAGCAGTCCCACTAAGCTGTGTGTTAGGTGGTGGACTTGCCTTTGCACTGGGTGCACCTTTTGAGTTTAAAACAGCACCAGGTTTACCACATATGAACCCTATGTATTGGTGGGGTGAAAACACAGGTTGGATGCTTGGACTACCAACAGTTGAAAGCTTTATTGTGGTATTGCCGTTTGCTATTTTAGCCGTTGCGATGTGGTCGCCAGATTTCTTAGGTCATCAAGTATTCCAAAAAATCAGCTATCCTAAACGTACTGAAAAAGTGCTAATGGATATCGATGATACAATGACCAGTGCTTCAATTCGTCAGGTCGCAGGCTCTGTACTAGGTGGTGCTAACTTTGCATCATCATGGGGTACTTACATTGTTCCAGCGGCAATTGCCAAGCGTCCAATTCCTGCCGGTGCTTTGTTAACGGCCTTATTCTGTATTATCGCAGGGGTGTGGGGCTATCCAATGGATCTGGCTATCTGGCAGCCAGTGATGTGTGTTGCATTGATTGTGGGTGTATTTATCCCATTGCTAGAAGCTGGCATGGAGATGACTCGAGAAGGCAAAACCACGCAATCTGCCGCTATTGTCGTATTCGCATCTGCGCTAGTTAACCCAGCATTCGGTTGGTCAATTACTTTATTGCTTGATAATTTAGGTTTGATTGGCTCTAAAGAGCGTAGTTCTAATTTAACGAAAATGAGCCGCTGGATCATACCTGGTATTATGTTTGTGGTATTGACCAGTGTCATGGCTATCGTTGGTATGCTACCAGGCATCCCAGCATTGATGGAGAACTTCCGTCATTAACTTTCATCAATTGGCATTAATAACAGCAGTTTGTTAGTCAATAAAAGTCAGCCTTGGTGCTGGCTTTTTTATGGGCAACGCTGTCATGATAACTGGCTTGCAAAACGCTTACTACCGCCCCATAACTAGCTATATATCAGTATCTTGAGAGCAATAAATTCTATGGTCAATGTCTCAGAATCTAGTCCTGTCGATGATAAAAAAGCCCGTCTTAAACATTTGATTCAACGTCTACCAAATTTGCCAGGCGTCTATAAGATGCTGGGTAAAAACGGTGATATCCTGTATGTGGGTAAAGCCAAATCGCTTAAGAGCCGTGTGAATAGCTACTTCGCTAAGACAATCGATCATCCAAAGACTCGGGCACTAGTGGCACGGATTCATGATATTGAAACCATTATCACCCGTAGTGAGACCGAGGCATTGCTGCTTGAGCAAAACCTGATTAAAGAGTATCGCCCGCCATACAATGTGCTATTGCGTGATGATAAGTCTTACTTGTATGTATTTATCTCAGCAGACAAGCCTTATCCAAGGTTGGCTTATGGGCGCGGTAAAGGCAATCATCAAAAAGGTCGATTCTTTGGGCCGTTTCCCTCTGCTCACGCGGCAAAAGAAACCTTGGTGCTGATGCAAAAAATGTTTCAAATGCGCCAGTGCACCAATACTTTTTTTAAACAACGTAAGCGCCCTTGTCTGGAATATCAGATTAAGCGTTGCCGTGCCCCTTGTGTGGGTTTGGTATCACCTGACGAGTATGCAGAAGATGTAAATAACACCATTCGCTTTTTAAAGGGTGATTCTAGCGACATTCATAGCGCACTGATTGAAAAGATGGAAGCATCCGCCGAAGAGTTGGATTTTGAAAAAGCGGTCTTTTATCGCGATCAGCTGTCTATGCTGCGTGAGGTGCAGGCCAAGCAGGCTGTCTATACCGTACAAGGTGAGGCCGACGTGATAGCCATTGCCAGTCAGGCAGGTATGACCTGTGTCAATGTACTGACCGTCCGTGGCGGTCGCGTACTAGGCGGTAAGAATTACTTCCCTGATGTCGACAGCAGCGAATCGCTTGCGGACAATCTCTCTGCTTTTATTACTTCATTCTACTTTCAGGTAACGGATGATTTGCCTGCAGAGATTATCTTGAGTCACGAATTACCCGATCAGGTGGCGGTCAGTGAAGCACTGGCGACGCATTTCGGTAGTAAAGTGGTTATCAAAACCAATGTGCGTGAGCACCGTGCCGAATGGCTAGACTTGGCAAAACTGAACACTAATAATGCGCTAAAAACCAAGCTAGGCGACTATTTAGAGTTGCATGCGCGCTTCGGGGCACTAAAAGATGTATTGACCGATGTCACCGAGCGTACCATTGACCGGATTGAGTGTTTTGATATCTCTCATACCATGGGTGAGGCGACCATTGGCAGCTGTGTGGTGTTCGATCAAGGTGGCTCGCGCCGACGGGATTATCGCCAATACGCTATCCATGACATCCAAGGCGGTGATGACTATGCAGCGATGAAACAAGTGCTGACTCGACGTTATAAGAAACAGCCATTGCCTGATTTACTATTGATTGATGGCGGCAAAGGTCAGCTAGGTATTGCTAAAGAAGTGCTGACCGAGTTGGACATTCTGAGTGACACCTTGCTCATTAGTGTGGCAAAAGGGGAAGGGCGCAAGGCTGGGCTTGAAGTATTGCACTTTATCGATCATGAACCTTTAGATTTGCCGATGGATAGTAAGGCGCTACACTTACTGATGCATATTCGTGATGAGGCGCATCGTTTTGCGATTACGGCGCACCGTAAGAAACGCGACAAGCGTCGTTCATCGTCGGTACTAGAGGTGATACCCGGACTGGGTGAAAAGCGCCGCCGTGACTTACTCAATCATTTTGGCGGTATGCAGCAACTACTTGGCGCATCCCAACAAGAGCTATCAGGCGTGCAAGGTATTGGTCCTGTGCTCGCAAAAACGGTTTATAAAGTATTGCATGAGTAAATAGATATAGCTCAGTGGTGCATATCAACTTCAACCATTTTGTAAACAATAGGTAAGCTTACAGTTGATTCTATGAATTTACCGTCTTCAGTGGCCGCATGGAATATCATTTTGCGGGCCTGTATAGTGGCTTTTCTATCTAGGTGTCGATTACCTGACGATTTCTGAATACTAGCCCTGTCAACTGTGCCTTTCTTATTTATATTTAATGTAAGTATAAGGTCCAAACTTTCTCCAAAGTTCATCCTTCTCGATGCTTGAGAAGGGAGAGTAAAATCTACGGAGCGCATAACTGTAGGAGGAACTATAACAGGCTCTCGTTGAGGTAGACTTTGGCAGCCTGTCATAAATGCGAAGAGCAGTAAAAATGGTAAAGTTTTTTTCATTACTTCTTATTTCTCCGCATTTTTATAAGTCACAAATTTAAAATCCAACGCGCTTTTCTCATCGTGCATCTGCTTAGACTCTTCTACTACTGCAAATTCACTTGGTAACTCAGGATAGAACGCATCACCATCGGTAATTTCGGTATCGACGTGGGTCAATTCGATGCGGTCGGTATACATTAATGCTTCACTAAAGACACGCTCGCCGCCAATGACCCAAATGGTGTCAAGATGCGCGCCATGTGCCAGACTGGCTGCTTGTGTCAGCGCATCGTCTAGATTATGTACCACATGAGCATTGTCCTTGCTAACTAGGTCTTTTTGTTCCGCATAATCCAGTTGGCTGCTGATGATAAAGCTCACACGTTTTGGCAAAGGTTTGCTGCCCATCGACTCAAAGGTTTTACGACCCATAATGACGATACCTTGTATCCCGCCATCATTTTGTTTGGTCGTCATTTTTTTAAAGTGCTGTAAGTCTGCTGAGATATGCCACGGCAGCTCATTATCCTTACCGATACAGCGGTTACTACTAATCGCGGCGATTTGGGCAACTTCGGTGTGGGCATAACTCATAATCTATCCTTTTTATTATTTTTTATAATGCTAAGCTGATTTACAGCAGTCAATCAAACAAGTGCTGCTATACAGCCACTTTGGCTTTGATAGCAGGATGTGACTCGTAACCTTCAACACTAATATCTTCGTAGGTAAAGGCAAAAATATCATCAATATCAGGGTTGAGTACCAATGTAGGCAGTGTATATAGCGAACGTGTCAACTGTAGCTCAACTTGCTCACGGTGGTTTTGATAAATGTGGCAATCGCCACCTGTCCAGATGAATTCGCCGACTTCTAAACCACAGATTTGCGCGACCATATGGGTAAGTAGCGCATAGCTAGCAATATTAAATGGTACACCCAAAAATAAATCTGCTGAGCGCTGATAGAGCTGACATGACAGTTTATTGTCCGCGACAAAGAACTGAAACATGGTATGACAAGGCGGTAGGGCAACTTGATCGGCCTCGCCTGGATTCCAGCCAGATACAATCAAGCGTCGTGAATTGGGGTTGGTCTTTATTTGCTCAATGACCTGAGTGATTTGATCGACACCATCCGCATTATAATTACCAGCATCGTCTTTCGTTGCGCCATAGTTGCGCCACTGATGACCATAGACAGGCCCCAAGTCACCAGCAGGACGGTCAAAGCGTGCCGTCTGCTCGGCAGTAGCCCACTCATTCCAAATGCGCACGCCGTTGGCTTGCAGATAATCGACGTGAGTACTACCACTCAAAAACCAAAATAGCTCATAAGCGATGGATTTGAAATGAACTTTTTTGGTGGTCAATAGCGGAAACCCTGACGCCAAATCAAAGCGTAGCTGTGCGCCAAAGTGGCTTAGCGTACCAGTGCCAGTACGATCGCCTTTTTCGGTGCCTGTGGTCAAAACGTGTTGGAGCAAATCTAAATAGCCCTGCTCGTTATTGCTGTTAATCATAAAAATGCTCGTCGGTATGGTTTAATATGCTGTTAGATATGTAGCTTAATAAGCCGCTTGCTTACCCCAGTCATAGATGCCGCGTTTGTAGGCATAGATGAGTAGGATAAAGCCGATAACAATCATCGGAGCGCTGAGCATTTGCCCCTTGGTTATCCAGCCTAAAAAGATGAATCCTTGGTCAATATCCGGTTGACGGAAGAACTCGATGATAAAACGACTCACGCCATAACCCAACATAAACACGCCTGTTGCTGCCATGCGAGGACGTGGTTTTGAGGAATACCACCATAATAATAAGAATAACAGCAGCCCTTCAGCAAGTGCTTCATATAGTTGTGAAGGATGACGAGGCAATAGGTACTGACCATTGACTTCAGTCATAATGTCTTGTAGCGCAGGGTTAGCCTGTAGCTGCTGCATGTCAACGCTAGCCGCCTGTGGGAAGTAAGTGAGCCAGTTATAGCCACCGTCAGAGACACGGCCCCACAGCTCGGCATTTATGTAGTTGCCGATACGTCCGAATAATAGGCCAGTTGGTACACATGGCACGATAAAATCCAATACTTGGAATGGGGTCTTCTTATACTTACGAGCGAAATAAAACATCGCAAGCATGACGCCGATCAAGCCGCCATGGAATGACATACCGCCTTCCCAGACTTTAAATAGATACGCAGGGTTTTGTAGTAATTCACCGAATTGATAAAACAAGACGTAGCCGATACGGCCGCCCAAAATCACACCAAGTGCACCAAAGAACACTAGGTCGGATACCATGTCGCTAGTCCAGTTATCGCGTTTGGTGCTGCGATACCACGCTAGTCCGTAAGCGGCAGCAAATGCTAGCAAATACATTAGCCCATACCAATGGACTTCAACAGGCCCAATGGCTAATGCTACAGGATCATACTGAGGGTGAATCATCATAATGGCATCATAATATTGGTAATAAAGTGCTGACTATCATAGCAAATTTCATGCGCCCAGCATACACAATTGCTATGATGCCAAGCAGTTAACATCGAGAAGTTGAACGGTTGATACAGGGGAGAATGTATAGGGTAGGAAGCCAGTAAGGTAATAAATGAAATAGGACAAACCGTTGTGATTGCAAAAAGGTTTTATAACGAGATATAGAGCGTTGTCTTATGTCAATTATCATTATTTAAAATAAAGACACGCTCTAATCACTATAAGGTTGTTATGAGTGAATATCACTAAATGGCGACCAAATCCTGTACTTCGTTTTCGACCATCGTATCGCCTGCGCCCTGAGATACTACTTTGCCACGTGACAAGACAGTGTAGTTATCTGCCAGCTCCTCAGCAAACTCGTAAAACTGCTCGACCAATACAACCGCCATGTCGCCTTTGTCCGCTAAGTCTCGTAGCACGCGGCCAATATCTTTAATGATAGATGGCTGAATACCTTCGGTGGGTTCATCCAAAATTAGCACCGTTGGCTCGGAGGCTAAAGCGCGAGCGATGGCCAGTTGCTGCTGCTGACCGCCAGATAAATCACCACCGCGGCGATGCTTCATTTCATCAAGTACCGGAAAAATATCATATAAATGTTTGGGTACATGCTTGGCCTTACTGCGTGAAAATTTGGCCATGCCGATTAAGATGTTTTCTTCTACGGTCAGTGTCGAAAAGATATCGCGGCCTTGGGGCACATAAGCGAGACCTGCCCTTACTCGTTGCTCAGGAGACAGTTTGCTGATGTCTTTGCCATTGAGTAGAATTTCTCCTGATTTGATAGGCAGTATTCCCATCAAACATTTGAGTAGGGTAGTTTTGCCCACACCATTACGACCAAGTACCACGCTGCACTCGCCAACGGGTGCTGTCAGCGAGACGTCCCGTAAAATATGACTGCCACCATAGTATTGGTTGATAGCGTTAACTTCTAGCATGGCTGTCTCCTAACATTTAAATCTTCTCCTAAGATGCAACTCTCTAATATTATCTGATTTATCTAAATCACTTTCTATCGACCTAAGTAGGATTCAATCACCGCTTCATTGGCTTGCACTTCGGCTAAAGTACCTTCGGCCAAAATTGCACCTTGTGCCAATACAGTAACTTTTTCGCTAATAGCATCAATAAAAGTCATGTCGTGCTCGACGACGACTAAGGTATGGTTTTTTTTCAGGCGTAAGCACAGCTCGGCAGTATGCTCAGTTTCTGCATCAGTCATACCTGCCACAGGCTCATCAAGCAAAATTAGCTTGGGGCCTTGCATTAACAGCATGCCAATTTCTAACCATTGTTTTTGACCATGTGAAAGCAATCCGGCTGGCTTGTTGATTTTGTCGGTCAGGCGGATTTGTTGTAGGGTAGCGTCAAGCGTATCGCGAGTATCAGCACTGAGTTTGTTAAATAAGCTTTGCATGACACGCTTGTCTTTGGGGGCAGCCAATAACAAATTATCCATTACTGTAAAGTTTTCAAAGACAGTCGGTTTTTGAAACTTACGACCGATGCCCGCTTCAGCGATTTCTTCGGTCGACATATTGGCAAGGTTATGGGTTTGCCCAAAAAACACGCTACCTTCTGTAGGGCGAGTTTTACCAGTGATAACGTCCATCAGGGTGGTTTTGCCCGCACCATTTGGACCAATGATGCAGCGTAGCTCACCTTCTTCAATGTATAACGATAAGTCGTTGAGTGCGCGAAATGAATCAAACCAAACGCTCAATTCTTCTAGATATAGAGCAATACCATGACTAAAGTCAGCACCTGATTTTTTGGGATGAGTGAGACCATCACGACCATCAGTGTGGTCAAATTCAGACGGTTCTTTGGTAGGTTGTTCAACCGATAACAGTTTGTCCTTTAACATCAATACTTCTCCTTTTTGAAGCGGTCAAACAGACCCATAATGCCATTGGGTAAAAACAGCGTGACGACGACAAACAGTCCACCTAGAATCAATAGCCAAAACTCAGGGTAGGCGACAGTGAAGTAAGTTTTGACCGAATTGACCACACCGGTTCCTAAGATTGCTCCAATTAATTTGCCTCTACCACCTGTCGCTACCCAAACTGCCATCTCGATAGAATTAACTGGATTCATTTCACTCGGATTGATAATGCCTACTTGTGGTACATAGAGTGCGCCTGCGATGCCTGCAATGACGGCTGATAGTACCCAAGCAGATAGCTTGTACCATAATGTTCGGTAGCCTAAATATTGCAAGCGATTTTCGCCATCGCGAATAGCACCAAGTACTCGTCCGTATGGTTGATTCATCAAATGACGCAAACCCATATAAGATACTAATAACGCCAAGGCTGTGACGAAACATAGCATTGAACGGGTAGAGGCAGCGGTGATGTCGTAGCCTAGCAGGGTGGTAAAACCAGTAAATCCATTGTTGCCGCCGAAGCCAGTTTCGTTACGGAAAAACAATAATGCGGCTGCATAGACCATCGCCTGAGTGATGATCGAAAAGTAAACGCCTTTGATTTTGGAGCGAAAAGCAAAGAAGCCAAATATAAAGGCAATGAGGCCTGGCACTAAGACTACTAATGCTGTTGCCCACCAAAAATTTTGGGTGCCAGCCCAATACCATGGTATTTCCGTCCAACTCAAAAATCGCATAAAGTCTGGAAGCGCATCGCCTGCTGTTTCGCGCGTTAAATACATACCAAATGCATAACCGCCCAAGGCGAAGTAGAGACCATGTCCCAAGCTCAAGATACCGGCATAACCCCATACGAGATCTAATGCCAAAGCGACCATAGCCAGTGCCATTATTTTACCAATGAGCGTAATCCAGTAAGCTGAAAGATGAAATGTTGAGGTTTCTGGTATGAGATGTAGCCAAGGTAGTATTAATAGTACGGCAAAACATAAACCAATTAACACGGCACCACGCGGTGTATCAGACAGCAGTTTAGTCAATATCATAGGAGTCTCCTTATTCGACAAAGCGGCCTTTGAGTGCAAACAAACCTTGTGGCCGTTTCTGAATAAACAGAATCACAAGAACCAACAATACGATTTTGGCCAAGACTGCACCGATACCAATCTCAAGCACCGTGCCGCTGACACCGAGTCCTAAGGCTGCTAATACTGCGCCCCATACTTGACCGACACCGCCTACCACGACGACTAAGAAAGTATCGATGATATAGGTTTGACCCAAGTCAGGACCCACATTGCCCACTTGAGCAAGCGCACAGCCTGCCATGCCGGCAAGTCCAGAGCCTAAGCCAAAGGCCATCATGTCGATACGCGCAGAAGGAATACCAACTGCTTTCGCCATTTGGCGGTTTTGTGTCACTGCTCGTATAAATAATCCAAAGCGAGTTTTGTTGAGCAAGTACACCAACAGTGCCACGACGATGACAGTGAACACAATGATGGCAATACGGTTGTAAGGCAGTACAAGGCTCGATGACACTTGATATGCACCGCTTAACCAAGCCACGTTACTGACTTCGACGTTTTGCGCACCAAAAATCATCCGTACTAACTGCATTAAAATCAGACTCACCCCAAAGGTCGCCAATAGGGTTTCTAGCTGACGACCGTACAATGGGCGAATCACAATGCGCTCAATAATCATACCGATAATAGCGCTGACTAAAAATGCCGCTGGAATAGCAGCAAGCAAATACCAGCCTGCCATATCTGGCAGATAAGCTTGAAATGCGTTTTGAACCATATAGGTGGTATAAGCACCAATCATAATCAGCTCGCCATGCGCCATATTAATCACACCGAGAAGTCCAAAGGTAATCGCAAGGCCAAGCGCCGCTAGCAATAAAATACTGGCCGTACTCATACCTGTGAAAATATGACCTGTCCATGTACTGATTTCAATACGGCGTGACACGCTGGATTCAGCATCGATAAGCGCCGCTTTAAGTGCAGAGTCCAAATTATCAGCGGCAAGGGCAGACTCGATATCGACTAATACTTGTGGGCTATCACTATCCGCAAGTAGCTTTACGGCTGCTATTTGAGTGGGTAAATCACCGTTTTTAAAGTCAATACGAGCTTGTAGGGCAGTCAGCGCTTTTTGGACTTTCGCATTGTCCTCATTTGCTGCTGCTGTCGTAATAATGGTTGGATCTACTTGATTGATATTGTTGGCTAGAATATCGACTGCTTGTAGTCGCTGTGCGGGCTTGTCAGATTCGAGCTTGACCTTTGCTTGACCAAATACAAGTGCTGAGCGTAACGCATTGGTTAAGGTAATTTGGGATAAATCACTGGGCCAGTCGGTCGTTTCTGTTTTATCAGGATAGGTAAATAGCTGGTCATCGGCATTGAGTAGATAAGTTTGTCCGCCATTGCCCTGATACAGCTCATCATTGGCAATGTATTCAACCAAATTGTCTAAGCTTTCGACGGTTCCTGGCCAATCACTCAACATAGCTTGCCGCTGGCTAAAGTCACCTGCTACAAATTGCTCAATGGTGTCGTTTGAGTTTTCAGGGTTTGCTATTGAAGTATCTGAGGTGGTGGCTTGAGTAGAGCTAGATACGCTTGCAGGCGTGATCTGTGATTGCTCGCTATGCGCAGCATTCGTATCATGGTCATGTGCTGGACCGTCATGGTGCGCATGTGCAGAAGTGGCAAAAATTGTTATAAATAGTGCAGTCAAAGCAAGTAGCCGCAGAGATATAGATATTGGAAAAATCGCAGCGTGCTTTATTAGCCCACTTATTGGTGCTTGTTGATGATTGCCATGCTTAGTAGATGCTGTTTGTCCTGCAGTGGGGCATAAGATGTGACGCTGCATGTGCGGCTCCCTGTTCTTCACGGTCAACAAATTCTAGGTTCTATTACTTAGCGTATTCGGGTATGTCTTCAATTTATTCGACAGTCATCTAAATAGGTTGAAAATAAAGGTAGAGCGTAGGCGCTGTACTGTTTCATGCGCCTAGCACTACCAATTTTGAGGTAAGAGATTTATTTCGGAATGTATTCACTCCATGGCTGTGCTTGGATCACCTCTGGCGTTTTGAAAATCGTATCAAATTGTCCATCAGCACGAATTTGACCAATCATAACGGGTTTCCATAGATGATGATTTTCTTCATCCATTTTTAGTGTGTAGCCTGATGGCGCATCAAACGTCTGTCCTGCCATGCTAATACGTACTTTGTCGACATCGGTGGTGCCAGCTTGTTCGACGGCTTGTTTCCACATATTGATGCCCACATAGGTGGCTTCCATTGGGTCATTGGTCACGACTTTTTCAGCATTGGGTAGGTTTTGGTCTAGTGCGTATTGCTTATAGCGTTTGGTGAATTCGCTGTTGGTTGGGTTTTTAATCGACATAAAGTAATTCCATGCCGCTAAATGTCCTTGCAATAAGCTGGTATCGATACCGCGCAGTTCTTCTTCACCAACTGAGAACGCCATGACTGGAATATCTGCGGCGTCAATACCTTGGTTGGCAAGCTCACGATAGAACGGAACGTTTGAGTCGCCATTGATGGTCGATATTACCGCTGTCTTTTTGCCCGTTGAGAACTTTTTGACGTTGGAGACGATGGTTTGATAGTTACTAAAACCAAATGGCGTGTACTCTTCCATGATGTCTTCATCAGCGATACCTTTTGATTTCAAAAATGCTTTTAAAATCTGGTTGGTGGTGCGTGGATAGACGTAATCGGTACCTAGTAATACAAAGCGCTCTGCACCGCCACCTTCTTCACTCATCAAATACTCGACGGCTGGAATGGCTTGTTGGTTGGGTGCCGCGCCTGTATAAAAGATATTTTCTGATTGTTCTTGACCTTCGTACTGTACTGGATAGAACATTAAGCCGTTTAACTCTTCAACCACTGGTAACACGGACTTGCGTGATACAGACGTCCAACCACCAAAAATAACATCTACTTGGTCTTGAGTAAGTAGTTGGCGTGCTTTTTCAGCAAACAATGGCCAATCAGAAGCGGGATCAACGACGACTGGCTCTAGTTGCTTACCGAGCACACCACCATTGGCGTTGATTTCGTCAATGGTCATTAATGCAGTGTCTTTAAGAGACGTTTCAGAGATGGCCATGGTGCCAGATAGCGAATGCAATATACCCACTTTGATCGTGTCACCATCAGCAGCAGGGGTAGTCGTTGTTTCTGTAGTGGTTTCGGCTGTTGTCTCGGTTGAGGGTGTAGTCTCTGCAGGCTTTTGACAGCCAATTAAACTCAGGCTACCCGCCACGGCAATGGTCAATAATGACACGCGTGATTTGAGTTTGTTGTGAGGGTTTGATTCACTAAATTGAGGGCTAGTTAGAGTCGGTAACGAAAACATGGACATCTCCTAAATAAACACAAAAGATAAAATTGCTGTTACTTAACAGTGATTAATAGTTCAAGTTTCGTGCCAATCAAAAAGTCCAGCTATTTGGCAAATAACGGCTTAATAATTGAAATTTATGAAGATTTATCTTTAATATAGTGCATGGATTTTGGCAAGTTGCACCATAAAGGGGAATAAATAGCGAAATAATACAAACGATAGAAACAGAGCGTTTCTATTTATAAAGACATTTGTTGCTAAAAAGTTGCAAAAACGCTACGGTATTATTTTTAATGTATTGAGTTATACTGCTTCTGACTCTTTCCTGGCCTTAGTCGAATGGCGTGGTCATTTTTATCTTTGAGGAATTATCCATGCAACCACGTTTAGTAGAACCAACTATCTCGACAGATAGTACTATTTCATTACGACTGGCCAAAAAAATGGCTACATCTACCTTTATGCCGATTGTATTTCTGAGTGGTGCTACTTTTAGTATGTCTAGTGCACAAGCTGCTGTAAGCAGTGTAGAAAACGTCACTATCTATCAAGGTTTGGCCAGTGTCACACGTACTCTACCGATTGATGGGAGTGGTGAGCAGACGCTTATATTTTCGTGTTTGTCACCTTCTATGGATAAAGACAGTGTGAGTGTGCAGGCGCTAGGAAATGTCAATGTTGGCGAAGTCAGTATTGAAACATTGAGCGGTGAGCAAGCAGCGCAGTGTCAGTATCAAGGCGATGCACAAGTGCAGACGCAACAGGATAATTTGGCTAGCGTCAATGCTGAGTTAGAAGCGGCTTATCTAACCAAGTTATATTTGCAGAATCTAGCCAAAGTGACGCAACTCAGTATGGAAGGTACGCTGGCTAGCAATACCAATGATTTGCAAGCACAAGCAGTAAACGTAAATAAGCGGATACTAGACCTTGAGAAACGTCAAGCCAGTGCGCAAGACGCGCTTAATCAGTTGATGGCAGGTAGTACGACCACCACGCAAAACAGTGTGACCCAAGTGAGTGTGCGTACAGCCAGTCGAGTGCCAAGTACTGCCAAATTACACTATCAAGTGCGTGGCGCTAGTTGGGAGCCGACATATCAAGCCCGCCTAAATACTGATACCAAGCAACTTAATATCACTGCCTCTGCGATTATCGCCCAACAAACTGGTGAAAACTGGCTAAATATTCCATTGGTATTGAGCTCAGTCAACCCCAATCAAAACACCACTGGTCGGCTACCTAATGTGAAGCGTTTGTCTTTATACGAAGAGGAATCTATGATGATGGCTGATGCCGCTCCAATACCATCGCCAAAAGCAATGCGTAGAAGCTCTTCTGTGCAATATAAACCAACTGCTGAAGCTAGCTCTCCGCTACCGAGCTTTACCGTGAGTAGCCAAAATAAAAATGGTATTACCGAGTATCGATTACCACAGCGCGTTAGTATTCCAAGCGATGGCAGGCATGTGCGAACGGTCATTGATGAGCAGTCCGGTAGCAGTAAATTATGGATTCGCAGTACACCAAGTGTGGAAACGGCTGGCTATTGGTATGCCTCAGCACCATTCTTGACACCAGCTTGGGTCGATGGTTCTTTGCAATTATACCGCGATGATAACTATGTCGGACAGTCACGCTATAGCTATCAGATGCTAAAAGAGCAGGGCATTGGCTTTGGTATTGACCCCAATACGATCGTAAAACAGTTGACCAATGAGCAAAAATCAGGCGACAAAGGCGCATTCAGTCGTACACAAACATTGACCGAGACTGATGCCTATCAATTTACTTAGGACTTACGCAACAATCAGTCTAGGCGAGCGTAACTGCTCGCAGAGATAGTCA
>NZ_RRYV01000046.1 GCF_014861395.1 Psychrobacter sp. FME13
GTCTCTTTATTTTAAAGGCTTTATACTTACTTTTCCAGATTAGGGACACGCCCTAGGCTCATTCTCTAACAAGAATTTTACTTGCTCAGCCACGATATCAGCACTATCAGCCGTAGATGCGCTGGTGGTCAATAATGTAGCGATTTGGTCAATGTGCTGATGCTTTTGTTTGTAGTTAGATAATAAACCATAAATAAAAGACAAAAAGAAGCCTATCAACACAGCCAAAATAATGGCTTGCGCGACAGAACGCCAGATAAGCGTAGAAATGGTTTGAGGTAGACGGTTGTTCATATCACTCAACTGAGTCAAGACAACTTTAATTTATACTACAGGTATTTAGAGAACATGATAAGTAATATATTTAGATATTGTTATCTAAATAATTATAACAACTAAACAAAAAAATGAGTGTCAAGTTGACTCTATCGCATTCTATGACACGATAAAGTCAGTAATGATGTCACTGTCTTGGTGATTAACGAGATTTTTTATCTTTAGTTGTGAATTTTTTTGCACGATTGCGCTCACGTTGACGCAATTGCTGTGTTTTCGCTTTGGTTGGCGTGTCGCTCTTGTTCGCATATGGATTGTCATTTTGTTTCAATATGACATTAAGCGGTGTACCTTCAAGCTTAAATACCTGACGGAACTGATTTTCAAGATAGCGCTGATAGCTTTTGGGCAATGCACTGGTTTGGTTACCATGAATCACAATCACGGGTGGATTGTGACCACCAATATGCGCAAAACGTAATTTGATACGGCGGCCAGCCACAGTTGGTGGCGGGTTAGCAGTCACTGCATCTTGTAAGATTTGAGTCAAACGATTGGTTGATACTTCAAACATAGAAGATTTATAAGCACGTAAAATAGATGGATATAAATTACCCACGCCCGTACCATGCAACGCTGATATCAAATGCACTTTTACGTAAGGAATAAAATTGAAACGGCGATCCATTTCAATTTTAATATAATCTCTTTGGTCCTGTGTCAGACCATCCCATTTATTAATCGCGACAACCAAAGCACGACCTGCATCTAGTGCATAGCCAATCATATGCAAGTCTTGATCGACAATTCCTTCATGAGCATCGATCACAATGACCGTTACATTAGAGTCTTCGATGGCTTGTAAAGTTTTAATAACAGAGAACTTTTCTACTTTTTCATCAATTTTACCGCGGCGACGTACACCAGCTGTATCAATTAACACATAGTCCTTACCTTCGCGTTTATAAGGAATATAAATACTGTCACGCGTGGTGCCAGGCATGTCAAATACCACCACACGATCTTCACCCAATAAGCGGTTAACCAGTGTTGATTTTCCAACATTTGGACGACCGATAATGGCAAGTTTTAGACCTTTCGGCTCGACGAGAGTATCTTGCTCAGGCATGTCAGCCGTTAATATTTCGAGTAGATTGCCAACACCGCGACCATGGCTAGCAGCCATTGGATACGGCTCGCCCAATCCTAATGCATAGAACTCGGCAGGCGCAGCATCATGGACACCGTCGACTTTGTTAGCCACGACATAGACTGGTTTGCCAAGCGTGTGCAAAAACTTACCAATCTCAGCGTCAGCACCAATCATACCCGCGCGAGCATCAACCACAAATACAATAATATCGGCTTCATGAATAGCAGTATGCGACTGTTCAGACATATAATCATCAATATTACCACTGCCATCATCTGATTCACCGATACCACCAGTATCTACGACGATAAATGATTTATCTTCGTAGGTTGCATCACCGTATTGACGGTCACGAGTCAGTCCTGACAAATCAGCAACCAATGCCTGGCGACTTTTTGTGAACTGATTAAATAAGGTGGATTTACCGACGTTTGGACGACCGATTAAGGCGACCACAGGCTTGATACTCATGGGTTACTCTCAGTGAAAGGCAAAATGACGGAAAGTGCAGTTATTCTGACAACCAATAACATAACAGTAGTAGCAAACATGCCACACTCGACCGTAAATTAAAATAAATAATAAAATGATAGCAAAAATAATAATCGACTATTTTACGATTAGTAAATGCTATATAAGATGATGCTTATATATAGACAGTATATATGGATAACGCTTATGGCGCATCGGTCGCATAGAGTACGCGAAAGCCTGTATTTAAACAAGCAGTTTACACAAGACATTAAACGCTGACTAAGCAGCGTTTGTATTTAAAAAATTACGATAAGTCCAATGGCACAATAATCTTATTAAAAAGTACTATTAAATTAAGTACTGAGCAATCAATGTCTTAGCGGGCTAACTGCCAAATAGCGACTTGTCCTGACGTACTTTGAGTCATGAGACGACTACCTTGCACTTGCAAACTACTTAAAGCACCTTTGGTTTCTACACGGCTAACGATCTTACCACTAGCAGGGTCAAATAAGTGCACTACACCATCTAAATCACCCACAGCAATATAATTTCCAATCATCACAGGGTTTGTCAAATGGCGATAAGCCAACTCATCACTCTCCCACAGCATAGCACCACTGCTACGATCATAAGCAACAACCTTACCATCTAAACCAGTCGCAATGACTTGTTGGCTATTTACGGCAAGTGCTTTGAGGCTAGCAATCTCATTGACGAATAGCACTTGACCCGATGCCAAATCAACACCAAGTAACTGACCACTATAACTAATAGCGAACATCTGATTTTGATCGACAATAGGCTTACCATCAACGTCGCTCATACGCTCAATTTCACTGCTGCCAGAACCAACACCAACACGTCTTGACCACTGCGGCAGACCACTATCTGTCGTCACCGCATGCAAGCGCCCATCGGCAGTAGCTAATAATGCGGTGCTGCTATCTAACAATGTTGGTGCAGCACTACCACGGACACTAATGGCTGGTACTTGTGTGGCAAACTGCCAAATAGACTGCCCTGTCTGTAAGGACAAGCCATGCAAAAAGCCATTATTCGCTGATAGAATCACTCGGTTGTTAGTAATAAGTGCTGGAGTCAAGACTGACCCTGACAGCTGTTGCTGCCAGCGTTTTTCGCCAGTCGTGCTATCAAACGCCATTACTAGACCGCTACGAGTGCTAATAATTGCTGTTTGGCTCAAGGCATCTAAGGCAACACCACCTGTTATTTGCTCATCAACATTGACTGACCATAAACGCTCTCCCGTACCGTTAAAGCCTGTTAATTCACCGCCACGTGATGCAGTAACGATTTGGCCATTGGCATACCCAACCTGTAAATCTAATGGATCTTTCTTACTGGCTTTTTTATTACCTACATCCGTACTAAAAACAGGTTGTAATACACTGATAGGCTCAGCAATCTGAACCAAATCTACAGGATCATTAACAATGGGTTTGATACCACGATTACACCCAATCACCGCAGTGCTCATTACTGCCAGTACGGCCACATGCATAACCGTCGTTTTGAGGGTTTTGGCTGTTGAGGTTTTGCTAGAGCGAATAGATTGAGTCATTATAATTTCTCACTACAAATAAATTATTATTAATTAAGTTCTGTGGGTTTATGGTGCCATCTAGCATATAAAACAGTTTAAGATGCTGACTATCAATTTAGCGATTATTCAGTGCTAAATAGCATATAAGTGCCATTATTAGTGAATAACACTCATAACAATACAGCTATTCAGTAACCTCGCCAACAGGAGCTTCTGCTACTTCCACAGACTCTTGTGCCACTACAGGCTGCGCAGAAGTGCTAGGCTCTTGGATAAGACTGGCTTGTTCATCGATAGGTTCAGGTACTATGCCTAAACTCTCCATCTTTAACGCCAGTACTGCACGCGTTTCTTGACGGCTTCGTAACAGCTCCCAAGCATTGTTGTACGATTTGACCGCTGACTCTTTATTATCTTTAGCCAAATAAATATCGCCTAGCAACTCTTGCTGACTGGCTTCAAAAGAGCTTGGCATATCATTTTTAGCTTCTGCTAGCGCCGCCTCAGTATCACCTGCAGCCAACAAGGTTTTAGCATAACGTAAACGAGTGATGGCTTTTAGACCAGCATCGCCCAAATCGATTGCAAGTGCTTTCTTGAACGTCTCAGTAGCAGCAGTGAAGTCATCATTATCAACTTGCTGACGTGCTTTTATCATTAATGCTTGCCATGCATAGACTGATTCACCGTGTGTATTTACCAGCGTATCAATCTCATTGTTCAATTGTGTACGACTCTGTTCAAGCGCTTCTTGTGCTTCTGCTTCTAAATCTGGGTTTTGCGAGGACAGATTGACCTCTTCATTCAACAACTGAATATCCGCATAACGATCCGCTGCTACAGTGTCTACCCGCGCATGATTATCCTGCCAATAGGTCCAACCGAAATACGCAGCCAGTGCCAATAAAATTGCAGTAATAATATAGCTGCCATATTGCTTTAACGCTTGCATTGAGTTGTCTGCATTCGGCGAATTGGATGTCGGAGCCATATATATTTACCTAATAAGATTTATATTAAATTACTGATATAAAAGTCAAGAAAGCCAAACGCTATAATTTACGAGAAAAATTGTCTTTACTCAACAACCAATCTGCCGCAACCGTCTGCTGCTCTCCTGTCTGCATGTCTTTAACACTAATGGTATTATCATCCAGCTCTTGCTGAGCAATGATAACCGTCAATGCAGCACCTGACTTATCCGCTTTTTTCATTTGCGCTTTCAAGCTTGTTGCACTTGCCATTTTGATGCGTACATCTGGACGGCTATAACGTAGATTTTGTGCATAGCTAATACCCGCACTATATACCTCTGGATGCGCCACAACAAAGACGTCACAAGCAGGTGTATCAGCAATCGGTGCAACTACGTCTATCAATAACAATAAACGCTCAAGCCCCATTGCAAAACCAATAGCAGGCTCAGATTTTGCAGGCTTACTACCATCAGTGCCCGTAGACTTCAATTGTCCAATCAAACCATCATAACGACCACCAGCACAAACAGTAGCTTGACTACCAAGCTTATCCGTAACCCATTCAAAAACAGTTTTATTATAGTAATCTAAGCCGCGCACCAGATGCGGATTGATTTCAAAGTCAATGCCAAGTGTGGTCAAGTACGCTTGTACTTGCTCAAAATGGGCCTTACTCTCTGCTCCCAAAAACTCAGCCAACTTTGGCGCATCTACTAAGACAGCCTGGGTACTCGCCTCTTTGCTATCTAGGATACGTAATGGATTGGTCATCAAACGGCGTTTGCTATCTTCATCAAGCAAATCTTTTTTATCCGTTAGATAGGCGACTAATGCTTCGCGATAAGCATAACGCTCATCTAGTTCTCCCAAACTATTAAGCTGCAAGTGCATCTCATCTTTTAGGCCCAGCTCCTGCCACATCAAGTGAGTCATCGCAATCAGTTCAGCATCAGCATCTGGTAACGCGCTACCGAAACTTTCGACACCCAGTTGATGAAACTGACGGTAGCGACCTTTTTGCGGACGTTCGTAGCGAAACATTGGACCGATATACCATAATTTGGGTGTATCGCCACGCAACAAGTTATGCTCTATTACAGCACGCACTGCGCTTGCCGTACCTTCAGGACGCAAGGTCAATGGCGTTGGTGGATCAGACTTATCGATAAAGCTATACATCTCTTTTTCGACGATATCTGTCGCACCACCGATCGCACGGGCAAACAAGTCGGTTTGCTCAACGATAGGCAAACGAATATGCTCATAACCATATCTGCCTAACACATTGGCCAATATCGACTCTAAGTACAGCCATTTTGCAGACTGATCAGGCAAAATATCATTAAACCCTTTAATAGCTTTAATCATGGTACGGTCGTATCCTTAAAATTTTTAACAGATATTTCTATTCTTTTTTATCGTCAATAGCGTATTTCTCATCAGCCACCTATTATTATAAGCTGAAATGACAGTACGAAATACGTCGACGTATTGGTATCTTACTTTACTCGAATAATTTCATTTTCGCGCTTTTTAGCCAAGTCTTCGGCATGAGCGCGTACCATGCCTTCGATTTCATCAACCAAATTGTTGGTATCAATGAGATGGCTCTTGTCACCCATACGATATACTAACGACTTTGGTGCAGCACCAACGATACCGATATCCGCTTCTTTCGCTTCACCTGGGCCATTCACTTTACAGCCAATCACAGACAGATTCATTGGTTCTCGAATGTCTTCTAAGCGCGTCTCTAAAGCAGTCATTACTTTAATCACATCAAACTCTTGACGTGAGCAACTTGGACAAGCAATAAAGTTGACACCGTTAGAGCGAATATTCAGTGATTTTAAGATATCGAAACCAATTTTAATTTCTTCTTCAGGCTCTGCGGCCAAGGAGATACGAAGGGTATCACCAATACCATCTAACAGCAGACCACCTAACGCAATGGCTGATTTCACTGCGCCTGTACGATAAACACCCGCTTCGGTAACACCTAAATGTAGTGGGTTATCAATTTGTGCTGATATCAAGCGATAAGCATCCAATGTCAAAAAGACATTACTGGCTTTGACAGAAACCTTATACTGATCAAAGTTAAGTCGCTCTAAGATATCAATGTGGCGCATCGCTGACTCTAGCATCGCTTCGCCAGTTGGCTCAGTATATTTGCGTTGAATATCTTTCTCTAAAGAGCCTGCGTTTACACCAATGCGAATAGGGATATTATAATGTTTGGCACACGCGACGACTTCACGCACTTTGGCATCATTACCGATATTACCAGGATTAATACGCAAACAATCCGCACCCGCTTCAGCAACAGCGAGCGCAATTTTGTGATCAAAATGCACATCGGCTATTAAAGGTACACTCACCAACTTACGAATTTCACCAAAAGCTTTGACAGTATCCATCGTTGGTGTTGATACCCGCATGAGATCAGCACCCGCTTCAACACAGCGCTCGATTTGGGCAACGGTAGCGGCCACATCACAGGTATCAGTATTTGTCATACTCTGCACACTAATCGGCGCATCACCACCAATCGCGACATCACCGACATATATTTTTTTGGTAAGGCGACGGTTAATAGGCGCTGACGTTGACATAGACAAACCCTTCCATTAGAACGAAAAAAAGCAGAGAAGATACTTACTTATTGATAACGACAAATACCCATTAGCGTAAAATAATAGCTATTCATCATCACTTTAAAAATTGGCTTTGCAATTAAGGTGCTAACTCAAAACTGGCTTGTTCATCAGTTGGATAAGCGTCCAACGCAACCGCTTCTTCATTGAGCACCAAGCTAACATTATCGACATTATCAATTTGCACACTAAACGGTGGTATACCTGATAACTGATAATCACCCGATGTTTGAGAGCCATTCATGAGTGTATTACCAGAGGCGTCAGCAATACTAATAACAGCTGAGTCAGTCACTTTAACCTCTAAAGCAGCCGGACTGACATTAGCACCGCCTAAATTTAATGCAGAACCAGAAGCACCAACCCCTGTCGCACTGTCAATCGCCGCACCTTGGGCTTGCTCTAGCGCAGATATATCCTCTACGGTGGACGCTGGTTCTACGTTGTTTTCTTTATTGGCATTACTTACCACACGGAATAAAAAAACTGCTAAAACGATGACACCAACGACAGCCAATATCAATAATGGGTTAAAGCGAATACGGCTACGCGTGTCTCGCTGCAATGTGCCCATTGGGCGCAGTGGCGTATCAATATTACTCACTGATTTGGCTTTAAGCTCACTAGGATAAGCTGCATCAAAACTGCTAGCAACTTTTTCTGAATCCAACCCCAAAAACTTGGCATAGTTTATCGCAAAACCACGAGCAAACGTTGCTTGTGGTAAATCAGCAAAATTCTCATTTTCTAACGCTTGCAAATGACGCTTTAAAATAAATAATTCGGCCGCTGCCTCTTCTATACTGACTTTTTTTGTTTTTCGGGCTTGCTGCAACATGGCACCAAATGATCCCTGCGTGTTAGGTTGAGTGTTTAATGATGGGGTTGTCATTTCCATGGTGCCTCTGGATTGTTAAGCCAAGTCTTAAGTTTTTTTGCTTCATCACTTAATGGATAAGTGGATAAAAGCTGCTGTGCCAATTGTTGGCGCTTCGTTATGTTGTTTTGCGCAGCGGCGAGTTTGATACCCTGTAACATCAAACGAGAGCTGACACCTTGCCTGCGTACCAAGGTCAATGTTTCATCATAAAGTCTTTGGGCTTGTGGAACACGATGCTGCTCAAGCAACAAATCCACCAACTCAATATGAGCAATAATACTATTACGATTGCCATCAAGCGCTCGCAAAAATGCTTTAGAAGCAGCACTACTGTCACCCAACTTCAAATAAGTGCGTCCTAAGTTTTCTAATGCACCAATACGACCTGTGTAACCTAATGCTGAACCTGCAATCTCAAACTGCTCTGCGGCTTCACGATAGCGCTTCATCTGTGACAAATAAACGCCATAGTTATTATTGGCTTGCTCGAAATCTTTATCAAGTGAAATCGCTTTCCTAAAATATTCGTCAGCTTTTTCAAGATTGCGTTGACTACCCTCTTGCTGTAGCAAAACGCCCATCATATCATAGGCTGGCGCGTAACGGCTATCCGCAGAAAGGGCTTTTTCAAGTTGGCGCTTAGCAGTATCGAGGTCGTTTTCACGAATATATTGTGCAGCCAGTGCAACACGCACACGAGCCACTTCTTGTTGATCTGATTTACGATTATCACTAGACCCTTGATAAACCGTGCTGCTGGTTACACCATCGCTCGGCACACTTTGGCAGCCTGTCAGCAACAACCCTGCAAACACCGTTGCTAGCATCATATGCTTTGGCATCGGTATTTGCTTTGCTACTGTACCCAACCGCTTACTATCTTGATAAAGTGATTTTTGATATCTGAACTGACAAAAATTTTTAGAAGTCATCATAGCCGCCATCATAAAACTGTAATTCAATGCGTTCGATCAAGGAAGACTCAGTTTAATAGATTTAACCCCCAGAAGTACAATTTTGTTGTGATTAATTGCCATACTCCTCAATACCAATTGTTATTGCTACATTTCTATTACCGTTGCGATAGATAAAAGACAGCTAAACATCAGCACTAAGTACACTATTTATTTTTATAAAGAGCCATTCTGAACATTTTCACGGTCTTTTATACTTTTCTGCCATGCAGCTGAGCGTCTGGTACGATCAGCCACTTGTCCA
Source organism: Psychrobacter sp. FME13 (assembly GCF_014861395.1). Lineage (GTDB taxonomy): Bacteria > Pseudomonadota > Gammaproteobacteria > Pseudomonadales > Moraxellaceae > Psychrobacter. The sequence continues at coordinate 9,203 of NZ_RRYV01000046.1, forward strand.
ACTAATTGACCACAGGCCGCATCAATATCATCACCACGGGTCTGACGAATCGTACACACAAAACCTGCCTCACTCAAAATATTGCTAAAAGCGTGAATACGGTTGTTACTTGATTTGTCATATGGAGCATGCGGAAAGGGATTAAATGGAATCAAGTTGATTTTACTTGGTAGACCATCTAATAACGCAACCAACTGATGAGCATGTTCATTGCCGTCATTGACCCCATCAAGCATCACGTATTCGATAGTAACGTGCTTTTTGTGACGCGGATTGATATCAAAAACGTAGTTTTTTGCAGCCGCGATCAACTCATCTAACGGATACTTTTTGTTGATTGGCACCAATTCATCACGCAGTTCATCATTGGGTGCATGCAATGAAATAGCCAAGGCCACATCTAGATCTTGCGCCAGCTGGTACATTTTCGGTACCACGCCTGATGTTGATAAAGTGACACGGCGCTTTGACAGACCATACCCATGATCACTTAACATCAGCTCCATTGAGCCAACCACAGGCTTATAGTTCAATAGTGGCTCACCCATACCCATCATCACGACATTGGTAACGTTATTTTCCCACAAGCTATGGTCAACGTTTTCTAGACTTTCATTTTCATCCGTCATATATGAGGCGTTAGCAACCCATAACTGACCGATAATCTCAGCCGCACTCAAATCACGCTCAAATCCTTGTTTGCCCGTACTACAGAAACTACAGTCTAGCGCACAGCCAACTTGTGAAGACACACATAACGTTTTGCGACCATTTAGTTTACTATCATCTGCAGGAATCAGGACTGTCTCAACCAATGAACCACCCGTAACTTCAAACACCCATTTACGCGTACCATCATCACTATATTGACGATGAATCACTTTAGGTGGAAGCACGCAAGCATTGAGCGATAATTTATCACGCAAAGACTTGCTCAAATTCGTCATTTTTTCAAAATCTGTCACACCATGTTGATATATCCACTTAATGACTTGCGTTGAACGAAAAGGCTTTTCACCGATACTTTTGAAGTAATCAGCCAATTGTGCTTGTGTCATTCCGAGTAAATTGGTCTTTGCTTGCGCTTCATCTACTATTTTAATGCTATCAGTACGCTTGGTAGGAATGTGCTGCGTGGGTGTTTGAACAGTGGACATAATAGGTAACCTTTTTGCACAGGCTTATATCGGCAGTGCAATTGTTTATATGGATGTTGTCATACAGACACAATATATGAGTACATGAGCAATCCGTTATGAGCGCATTTTTTATTGATATACGCCTTCTACTAATAACTTATAGAAAGACTGGATACGTATGCATACTAAGCATTGATAAAGAAAATTATGTATTTAATAAAAACATGCTGATAAGGGATTGATAACGCGAAATAAGTATAATAATGAGGCAAACCATTAAATTTTTCAATAAATCATAGGATTATTATTGGAGCTAAAACGGCTTATATCATAAGATATAAGCCGTTTCGCAAAACCAATTATTAACAATCAATAAGCTAAGCAATAACTGATATTAGCGCGTACGTGCACAAACTTCATCATCATTGAAGAAGTAGCTTATTTCACGTGCTGCTGATTCTGCAGAATCTGAACCATGCACAGCGTTTTCATCGATGCTACTAGCGAAATCTGCACGGATAGTGCCTTCAGCAGCTTCTTTTGGGTTGGTTGCACCCATGATTTCACGGTGCTTAGCGATGGCATTTTCGCCTTCTAATACAGATACAACCACAGGACCTGAAGTCATGAATGACACTAGATCGTTGTAAAAGGGACGCTCAGCATGCTCAGCGTAAAAACCGCCTGCTTTTTCGTCATCAAGATGCTGCATTTTTGCTGCAACGATTTTTAGACCAGCTTGTTCAAAGCGGCTATAGATAGCACCGATATGGTTGCCAGCAACGGCGTCAGGTTTGATGATAGATAACGTACGTTCGTTAGCCATGAAAAGCTCCTAATAAATGATAAATTCGAGAAGAAATAAAATAGTGAATATTTGATTTTGTCTTTGGCCACAATGCTGACTTAGAGTGTTTTACCCAACTCATGGTATATCAATATATAACCATAAGCACCAACATAGGATTGTTGCCTATTATAATGATTCAGGCCATAAATGATAGGGTTAATTTATGACATGAGCTTGCACAGAGGTAAACTGAGTATACATAAATGCTTAATAAGCCACGAGATTGTATAAAAGTAAAAACCCCAATGCTCAACATTGGGGTCTTATTTTTCTATATACCTATCAATAGTTCATTAACTATATTTATACGTCATATGGGTCACGTAAGACGATAGTTTCTTCACGATCAGGACCAGTTGAGATAATATCAACTGGGCAACCAATCAATGCTTCGATACGTTTGATGTATTTCTTAGCATTCTCTGGTAGGTCATCGTAGTTAGTAATACCAACTGTTGACTCGCTCCAACCTTCTAGCGTTTCGTATTTTGGCGTGACTGACTCGTAGAATTCAGCATCATGTGCGCCTGCACACTCAGTCTCAGGTAGGTTGTAACCCACACCGATTAATAGCTCTTCTAGACCGTCTAATACGTCAAGCTTAGTTAAGCAGATACCGGTTAAAGAGTTCAGTACCACTGCACGGCGTAGTGCTTCAGCATCGAACCAACCACAGCGGCGGGCACGACCAGTTGTCGCACCAAATTCATGACCAACATTCGCCAAATGCGCACCAACATCATCAAACAACTCAGTTGGGAATGGGCCGCTACCGACACGTGTGGTGTAGGCTTTGGTAATCCCAAGTACATAATCTAAATATAGTGGACCGATACCTGTACCAGTAGAAACACCCCCAGCCGTTACGCTTGAGCTGGTTACAAACGGATAAGTACCATGATCAATATCAAGTAAAGTACCTTGCGCACCTTCAAACATCAGGTTTTTACCAGCCAAACGCAGTTGATTTAGGTCTTCAGTTACATCAGTAACCATACCTTTAATCTCTTCTTTCCACTCTTGGCAAAGCTTAAACGTCTCATCAAAATCAATCGCATCAACTTTATAGTATTGAGTCAGTTGGAAGTTATGATATTCAATTAGGTTGCGTAGCTTTTCTTCTAGATCGCTACGGAATAAATCCGCAAGCTTGATAGCACGGCGCGCTACTTTGTCTTCGTAGGCAGGACCGATACCACGACCCGTTGTACCGATTTTACCACTGCCACGTTTGGCTTCACGTGCTTGGTCAAGCGCCACGTGATATGGCATGATGAGTGGGCAATTTGGTGAAATACGCAAACGCTCACGCACTGGTACGTTGTTGGCTTCAAGATCTTTTATTTCAATCAATAATGCATCAGGTGCTAACACCACACCGTTACCGATGAAGCAAGTCACACCTTCACGCAAGATGCCTGATGGGATTAAATGTAAGACGGTGGTTTTGCCATCGACAACTAACGTGTGACCAGCATTGTGGCCGCCTTGAAAGCGAGCGACTGCTGAGGCTTTTTCGGTCAGTAAATCAACGATTTTACCTTTACCTTCATCGCCCCATTGGCTACCCAAAACTACGACATTCTTACCCATGATCAATCCTTACCTTTATATATTGAGGTGTGTGCAATAATGATTTAAAACGACGATAACTTTCATTACCGTGTTTTAAATGACATTAAAAAGTGGTAATAATCTTAAAAACTAATGCTTAACTGATTGTTTACTTCTAAGTAATATCTTTACTTATTCAATCAATAACACTTAATCGGTTCATACTTATAATCGGTTCATGCTTAAATAGCCTGCAACTGCCACTGATTATCCACAAAGTTTAAGCAATGGGTCATGCCAACTGGACGGTCCGCTATATCTAATGGCATCGTGACACGGTAGCCCTGCTGACGCAAACTCTCAACTTGCTGTAATAGTATCTGCATCTGCTCTTGATTCACATTACTCAGTGCCTGATAGTCCACCAATACGATAATTGGTGATTCAAGTTGGGTGTGTGCAAGCAGGCGGCTGACATCCATACTAAAACCAGTGGCTTCACGTGGTTGGTTGCTTGTCAACTGGTTACCGCTTTGCATACCATCAAAGCGCCCACCACGTACTAGTGGCTGGGTCTCACTATTGATATAACCATTGAACACAATACCAGTATGATAATGATAGCCTGATAGCTCTGTCACATCGATACTCACAGGACACTGCCACTGCTCTTGTAAATGCGTTTTTAGGCGTTGTAGCTCGTCAATAGCAGTGACGACCTGCGTGTCTTGCTGCGCAGTCTCTGACAGTTTTACCAATAGGTTGTCGATATCATGACCGAAGCGCGCCAATGCATAAAAATCATTGCCTAACGCTATTGACTGACAAACACGCTTTAGCTCTGGTAGGTTTTTATTGGCATATAAATGCATCAGATGCTCAGTGTCATTGTCTGACAACTCAGCCAATTCAGCCAAGCGTTTGAATATGGCAACATGACCCAAGTCAATATGCAGCGCCGCACTCATATTCAGTGTATTCACCATGCTAAACAACACATCGATCAGCTCAATATCTGCAGCAAGTGAGGCACAACCGAATATCTCAGCACCGAGCTGCAAAGGCGTACGTGAGCCAAACAGCCCTGATGGCAAGGTATGAATCACATCACCTGCATAGCAATAGCGAGCAATACCAGTACCACCATGATGCGCATCAATACGCAAAATCTGTGGCGTAATATCAGCACGCAAACCCATCAATCGACCTGTTAATTGATCGATAATCTTGAAAGTTTGACGCTTTAAATCTTCTGATGCACCACTCAATAACGACTCAGTGAACTCAATCATTGGTGGATTCACCAATTGATAACCATGAGCGATAAGCTGTTTGGTTAGTTGATGCCTAAGCACTTCTTGCTTATGAGCATCTTCAAACAATACATCGACCACACCATCAGGCAACAGCCAACTATTGCCAACGTCGCTAGAAAAATGGCTTAAATACGGCATACTATTAGATGCGGTAGCATCGTTGGCATGCTGAGTCGTTGCTTGACTGGTCATATTTGACTGGGAAGGTTTTGCAGAATCAGAACTGACAGACACAATAAATCCTTGTTTGGCGTATCGCTTACCAAAAATGCGGTACTTAAAGGTTATATTTACAATTGCATTGACGCCACGCACTTCTTGTTTTTAACGCACAACATCATTGACCCAATTATTTATAAACAAACTAGGTAACCGCAAAAGGGTGAGTAATAAGTATAATGTAGAATGATAAGACGAGTATCTTTATGCGCTAATAAACTGCGATAAATAATCAAGGCACTTTATGGTTTTAGTTTAGCATAGCAGTTAAGGTTCGCCTAGTGACAATTAGCCACAATCACTATCTAATTACGCCTTATCAACACTAAAGCCATGAAGATTATCTATACCTTATATAAGTAATAGTTCCATTACGAGTTGTCACAATCATTCTATACAATAAAGAGCAGAATGAGAGCAACGCCTTCAGTATGGACTCATGGTACACTAATGCATATTTTTATCTTGGAGGCCTTATGTCATCAGATTACCACCCAAATCCAGCCATCAATCAAACCAACGTTTTAGGTACGGCACTTGCCAGCTGCTGCTTCGATCCTATCACTGGTTACTATCGCAATGGCTTTTGTCATACGGGTAACCACGACGTTGGTCAGCATACTGTTTGTGTCAAAATGACCAGTGAGTTTTTAAACTTTTCTGCCAGTCGTGGTAACGATCTTATTACGCCACTACCCGAATACAACTTTGCCGGTCTAAAACCTGGTGATTACTGGTGTATCTGCGCTCTACGCTGGGTTGAAGCATTAGATTTTGATATCGCACCGCAAATCAAGCTAGAAGCCTGTCACGAGAGTTTATTAAGCTTGGTCGATATTGAAACGCTAAAAAGCTATGCGACTTAAGTTTTCTGCTACGTTTTAGTTTTAATGACGACAGTTTTTTACTGTATCAAAGGAAAGAGTGCGTATGGAAAAAAACAACGACCAATTGATTAAAAAAACAGCACGTATTACACCCAATGCTAATATCAATCGTATCGTTGCTGATATGGATGAGGATCATCTGTATTTAGAAAATAATGGCAGCTATATTTACGGTGATGCTGACGCGACAAATGAAGACACGATCGAGACCATGACAATCTACGATCCAGACTCTGAGCGTTATGAAGATATTGATCTTGCAAGTGCAGATGAAGTCGTCAATTGTTATGCTTACTCACGTAAAACAGGTGAAAACCTAGATAAAGTCGCGCTTACCGATGTCAGTCGAGCCTTGAGCAACAATGGTCAGTTTATTTGGCTAGGTCTATACGACCCTAGCCTTCAAACTATGGTCGAAGTTAAAGAAGCATTTGGTTTACATGAACTGGCCATTGAAGATGCCTTCGCCGACCACCAACGCGCCAAAGTCGAAAATTACGACAATGACATGGTGTTTGTGGTATTACGTACGGCCAAGCTCGAAGACAAAATCATTCGCTATGGCACCACAGCGATATTCATGGGTAAAAACTATCTAATTACCATTCGTAATGGCCCATCCAACTCTTACGCCCCTGTCCGTGAACACTGTCATCGTCGCCCTGAAAAGCTGCGTATGGGCCCGATATTTGTGCTGCATGCCATTCTCGATTTTATCGTGGATAACTATATGCCGGTTACCGACCGCTTGGGACGATATCTACGTGAGCAAGAGCGCTATGTATTTACCTCTGAGTTTGACAAAACTACGTTAAAAAACCTCTATGAACTAAAGTCACAACTGGTTCATATGCGCGCTATTATCTTGCCTGTACAAGATATCTGTAGTTTTTTTATCAATCATAAAAAAAGCGAAATGGCTTCTATATTCTCTCAAGCAGCCAAACCCTACTTTCGCGATGTCAATGACCATCTATTACACTCTCTTGATGCTATTAATGGGCTTAATGAGATGCTAAGTGTGGTCATGAATACCTATATGGCAATGGTCAATATGGGACAGAATGAAGTAGTGCGTAAGCTTGCAGCGTGGGCAGGTATCTTGGCCGTACCAACCGCCATTGCTGGTATTTATGGGATGAATTTTGATTTTATGCCTGAATTACATTGGAAGTACTCTTATCTTGTGATTATGCTATTTATTGGTTCCTTATGTGGCTACCTATATTACAATTTTAAACGGCTAAAATGGCTATAGTCACTGCTATATAATAAATCATTCTCACTTTGCACAAAAAAAGCTACCCGTTGGTAGCTTTTTTTAACTCTATATACTTATAAGGTCACTCACGTCGATGCTTAGTATGGCTATCTGCCACCTGTGTGGTATCAGGTAAAAGCGCCTTGACCGTAAGATTTGCATGTTGCTGATCTAAATTGTCTTCTGGGCGACCGAACGTTTTGGCTGTCCAAGTCAGCACGACAATCGCACCGCTCAATAGCATGATTGCTACAGAAATCGTCGCTAGCAGCCACAGGTGAAAATAGTCTGAAACCGCTTGTACATCAACCACTAAATGTCGTGATAAAGCGGTTATAGCAATAAATATCAAAAACTGGACTGGCAAACGATGCGTCTTAAAATAGATACCTATCATGGCCAACAGTTCAAGATAAATAAATAACATCAAGATGTCTTTTAAATCTGCTGAGCCTTTTTGGACAATACCTACAAACTCTTTGCCCGCCGTCCATACCACCACCACACTGATTAAAAATAAGATCACGTAATGACAAACATCGACGAACTCTCTACCAATACGCTGTAGCTTTTCATGAATACCTACGTCTTCTTTAGCCATGTTAGCACCTATAAAATTGGACGATATGACGATTGCTTGATACCTGTGGCATCAGACACCTTATCTATAGACAATTAGTGCTCAAATGACAATGCTATTCGCTAGCGATACCATGATCTAGCCCTGCTGATTTTTCAGCAGCATCAACCGTTTGGCGAATCAATGTATTGATGGTCATTGGTCCAACGCCTCCTGGCACTGGTGTATAAGCACTGGCGATTTTTTCAACACCTTGTAACTCGATATCACCCACACCGCCATTTTCAGTAGGATGGAACCCTGCATCGACGACGACGGCACCTGCTTTGATCCACTCTGCCTTAATCAGCTCAGGCACACCTACAGCACCAACCACGATATCGGCGCGTTTGATATGCGACGCCAAGTCTTGAGTTCTTGAATGGCAAATGGTCACTGTACAGTTAGCATTCAATAGCATCATCGCCATTGGTTTTCCCAAAATTGCGCTACGACCTACGACGACTGCTTCTTTTCCTGACAGCTCAATATCGTAATGCTCTAATAAGTGCATGATACCCTGCGGTGTACACGATCCATAGGCTGACTGCTGCATACCCATGCGACCAAAACCGAGACAAGTAACACCATCTACGTCTTTTGCTAAGTCAATTTGTTCAAAACAAGCACGCTCATCGATATGTGCAGGTACCGGATGCTGTAGCAAAATACCATGTACGTCTGGATTATTATTTAGCTCATCTATCTTTGCCATGAGCTGCTCAGTGGTGGTCTCAGTTGGCATTTCAACCTTGATAGAGTCCATACCTACACGCTTACAGGCATTGCCTTTCATACGCACATAAGTCGCAGAAGCAGGGTCTGCACCAACCAATATGGTCGCCAAGCTTGGTGTACGTCCAGTCTTATCCTTGATAGCATCCACGCGCGTGCGTAGTTGTTGTTCTATTTGTTTTGCAAGTGCTTTGCCGTCCAAAACAGTGGCTGACTCTTGGGTAGTAGGCGCAATAGACATAGGAGCTCCAATAGAGGGTACAATAAAAAAATAAAGACAGCGCCGCAATTGCTTGCCTGCCTGTCTTATCCTTAATCAAGGTATGATTGATACTGATATTGTACCTGCCTACGGCTAAAAATCCTAGCGTGGCATAATATTTGAATGCTTACATACTTGAATGCTTATATAAATATTTAGAGCTTTGTTATCAAAGCTCAATTAACATCTGAGTGACTTCCTATATGTTGTCATTTAGCAATTGATCCAAACACCTCATCGATTGCTTCGATGGTTTGTGTAACTTCCGCCGTGGTGAGTGTCGGATGTACCAAAAACATCAAGCTGGTCTCCCCTAATTGCTTTGCCACTGGCAATCTAGTCGCTGGACGTAACCCTGTATCGTCAAATGCTTTTTCTAAGTATACTTCTGAAGCGGTACCAGAAAAGCAAGGTACACCTTTCTCATTAATCTCTTGAATGATGCGATCTCGCGACCACTCCTCAGGTAGGTTATCTGGCTGCACATATACGTATAACTTATAATATGCATGATTAGAATCTGAATACTGCGGGGACTCTTCTAACTTAGGTACGACCAAGTAGCCCTCTTCTGCCCACTTTGCACAGGTCTCTAATATCATGTGGGCATTAGCCGTACGCTTAGCTGTCCAATCACTCATTCGCTCTAGCTGGATACGACCTATAGCAGACTGCATTTCGGTCATTCGCCAATTGGTACCAAAGCTCTCATGCAACCAACGATATCCGGGCGCATGCTCTGTCTCATAGACAGCGGCGTAACTTTTACCATGATCCTTATATGCCCACATTTTTCGCCATAGTTGCTCATCATTGGTAGTGACCATACCGCCCTCACCACCTGTGGTCATCACTTTATCTTGGCAAAAGCTCCATGCGCCAATATGACCAATACTGCCCACGCTTCGACCTTTATAATGCGCCCCGTGTGCCTGAGCGCAGTCCTCGATGACATATAAATCATGCGCCTCAGCTAAAGCCATAATACTGTCCATATCACATGGCCAGCCTGCCAAGTGCACACATATGATGGCTCGAGTGTTTTTAGTAAGTACAGCACTAATCGATTCGGCAGTGATATTGCCTGTCGCTTCATCGATATCAGCAAATATAGGCGTTGCACCAGCATTAATCACACAAGAAATACTGGCAATAAAGGTACGCGGCGTGACAACCACTTCATCGCCTGCTTTAAGGTCGAGTGCCTGCAATGACAAATCTAACGCTAGCGTACCATTACCAACAGCAATGGCGTAACCGCTATCTGACCAAGAAGCAAACTCTTTTTCAAATTCACGACTCTCGGTACCTGTCCAATAATTCACTTTGTTAGATAACAGCACTTGGCTAACTGCATCAGCTTCTTGCTGAGTAAAACTTGGCCATGGGGAAAAAGGGGTGTTTAGCATATACGCCTCACTGGTTATTTTAATGATAAATGGATGAGCTGATAAATATAGGGTTTTTTGAATTACATTGACTATAAATATGCATAATTTATGCAGATTCAGATGATTCACTGACTATGGCTGACGATATACTATTTAATTTTTGTGTAGCGGCCTAGCAGGGTTACCTACTACTACCGCTCCAGCAGGAACGTCTTTGGTTACGACTGCGCCCATACCCACAACAGCGCCTTTACCAATAATCAAAGGCTTGTCAGGTGTGCCTTGCTTAATAATGGCACCAGCACCAATATACGCATGGTCATGAATATGAATATTCCCGTTACAGTTGACCCGAGGGGCAAATGTGACATAGTCACCAATGATGCAGTCGTGCTCTACATAACTATAAAGATTGGCATGAAAACACTTACCAATAGTCACATTTGAAGCTATCGTCACGAACGGGCTAATGGCCGCACCCCCGCCAATAATCACTTCATCCATGATTAAGGTCGTACTGTCTTGTACTGACCATAGTGATATCCCATCTGTTAGTAAATTACCTGCAATCTTTTGGCGAATATCACTATCAGAAATAGCAATGAGTACAAACTTATGGAGAAAATTCAATGCTTTGAAAGCCTCGTAATTCATGGCTAGATGATTATTAATGTCGCTTTCTTTATCTAACGAATCATCAATAAATACTACTTGGCTATCGATATCTAGTCGCTTTAACTGTTCAGCAGCTATCGGCATCAAACTACGGCCACAGCCCGCTGCCCCATAGACGGCAAAGATTCTGTTCATAGTATTATTTATGACTTATCTGGTTTGCAGAACCTGTAAACTTGGGCATAGTCGCTTCGCCATCGGCGCTGATACCATCTTTTATGATGACTTTTTTAACTGTTTTGAACAGTATTTTTACGTCTAACCATAGCGATTGGTTCTCCACATACCATGTATCGAGCTTAAATTTTTCATCCCAACTAATAGCATTACGACCATTTACTTGTGCATAACCAGTAATACCTGGACGAGATAAGTGTCGACGGTTTTGCTCAGCGTTATACAAGGGCAAATATTCCATCAATAACGGACGTGGCCCGACTAGGCTCATATCACCTTTAATCACATTCCATAGCTCTGGTAACTCATCAAGACTGGTATTGCGCAACTTTTTGCCAAATGTAGTCAGGCGCTCACTATCTTCTAAAGGGTTACCTGCAGCATCTATCTCATCTTTCATGGAGCGAAACTTAATCATTTCAAATGGCTTACCATTTAGTCCAGGGCGCGTTTGACGAAACAGCACTGGTGAGCCAAGGTTTTTTTTCACCTTGTAAGCAGTAATGGCATATACAGGAGATAACACTATTAACGCGGTAGTCGCGGCGGTGATATCGAATAGACGTTTAATCATTATTAGCTCCTATAAACCCATTTCTTGTAGCATAATTTTATTGACACTATTTACATCAAATTTTTCTTCTGCCAACTGACGTGATGCTGCACCCATACTAATGATCATTTCTGGATTAAGTATAAAACGCTCCATAGCAGCAGCCAGTTCATCGACTGCTTTAACTGGCACTAAATAGCCATTATAATCACTCCTGACGGTCTCACGGCAACCCGGTGCATCTGTCGTAATAATGGGTCGCCCCATCGCTTCTAATACCGTACGCGGGGTTCCTTCTCTATAGGAAGGTAAAACATAAATAGAACTGGCCTCAATGGCAGGCTTAACATCGCTCAGCTTGCCCCAAAACTCAAACCGACCATCATCAATCCAACTGTCCAGTTCATGCTGATTGATAGCGTCAGGATTGTCATCAATCCAACCCACCAAATTGAACTGGGCTTGCGGATATTTTGACTTAATCACTCCAGCCGCCTTGGCATACTCTCTCACACCTTTGGCACCTAGCAAACGTGCAATCAATAAAAAACTGGGTGCTGGTACAGCATTATCACTTGGAAAAGGCATGACTTTGTATTCTGACACATCGACACCAGAACCATTTACTACCTTAGTCGGAGTGGCAGACTGCAATATCTTCATCGATTTAAATAAAGCTTCATCATCTGGGTTTTGGAAAAGCACCTTATGCGCTGATCTTAACGACATGGCATAAAGCTTATGCATTAGCTTCTGTAAATTGGTTCTATGATACGTACTCTCATCCGCCCCTTGAAATGCGTAGCCCAAACCTGTAATCAAAGCATAACGATGAGGAACACCAGCCAACTTAGCTGCTAGTAACCCATAGATAACTGGCTTGATGGTATATCCCATCACATAGTCAGGTTTGATCTGTTTCATTAAACGGTATAACGCAAACATAGTCTGACTATCTGCTATAGGGTTTGTACCAGTGCGCTGCATTGGAATATCATGAACCGTATAACCCAATGCTTCCAGCTGCCTTCGTTCTTCTGGATAGCTCTTAAACTCTGGAGCAGCAATATCAATATCAAATCCAGCCTGATTGATCGCAGCAATTAATTCACCCCGAAAGTTTAGTAGTGAGGGGGGATGACTGGCTATAATCAAAAATCTCATAATCAAGTTGTCCAAAAAAACCATGTGGTAATGGTATATAATATATACAGTATTAAAACCATAGAATCATTTTTGCCTCTATAGTCAGATGACCACAAAAATGTTATAAAATAAATCAACTAAACGATTACCACTATAAACAACTATGACTTACTCCCTAGCGGAGTTTTTCAAGGTAGTTGTCACCATCAAGCTAAATTAAGCGGCTTGTAATCT
>NZ_RRYV01000047.1 GCF_014861395.1 Psychrobacter sp. FME13
CTTTTACATCAATTATGGCTACGTCTGATGCCAGCATACTTTTTAGAACACCACCCAATTTATTAATAATGATTAAAAGGTTTTAATATGACTGATTTTACTTTACATAATAAAGAAAGCGCACCAGAAGCAAGCCAAGCATTACTAGACAACTCTATCAATGCCTTTGGTATGATTCCAAACCTACATGCAGTGATGGCTGAAGCGCCTGGCTTACTCGAAGGTTACCAACAGCTACATCAACTGTTTTTAGATAGCAGTTTTGATAATGAAGAAACCACTGTTGTATGGCAAACCATCAACGTAGAACATGAGTGCCATTATTGCGTCCCTGCACATACAGGTATCGCAAAAAGCATGAAAGTAGATGACGCAATTACTGAAGCATTACGTAATGAGACACCACTACCAACGGCAAAACTAGAAGCATTACGTGACTTTACCCTGTCTGTCATTCGTGACCGTGGTAACGTGAATGATGATGCCGTACAATCATTCTTGAATGCAGGTTTTACCAAACGTCAAGTATTAGAAGTCATACTTGCTGCTGCACAAAAAGTAATGAGTAACTACACAAACCATTTGGCCAATACACCAATTGACAAGCCTTTCCAAAGTTTTGAATGGCACAAAGCTGACTAATTAAAGTTAACTGATTAAAGCTGTCCAACTGTATAAAATATACGTTGTGTAAAACATGAAGGGCTGTTTTGGGTCGTATCATCAATTAGATTATTCGATTTAGAACGGCTCTTTATACAATGTGCATAAGTATAAAATAAGGAGCCACTATGAGTGATTCAAAAAAGCCATTACGAATAGATATCGTGTCAGATGTGGTCTGCCCTTGGTGCGCTATTGGCTATAGTCAACTAGCCGAGGCATTAAAACAAACCAACACTCCGCACGAGATTCACTGGCATCCATTTGAGTTAAATCCTAATACGCCGCACGAAGGACGAAACTATCGTGAGCATATCATGGAGAAGTACGGTACCACTGCTGAGAACATTCAAGAGAACCGAGCTAGAATGGCGGAAGTAGGTTCAGAAGCTGGATTTCATTTTCAGTTTACCGATGACTTTCGTACTTACAATACTTTTAATACGCATCAGCTGCTACATTGGGCCAGTCAACAAGGGCGTATGCATGACCTAAAGCAAGCATTGTTCGTCGCACACTTCGTCGATAATAAAAATATATCAGATCATAATGTGCTTGCCGATGTTGCGGCAGAGGTTGGATTGGATCGTGACGAAGCATTAGCGGTCTTAGCAGACCAGCGGTTTGCTGCAGCAGTAGAAAAAGAAAAACAACACTGGCAGCAACAAGGCATTCAAAGTGTGCCTTCTATGGTTTTTAATGAGCGTCACCTAATCAGCGGTGCTCAAGGTATTGAGAACTATAAGAGCATTTTGCAGCAGTTGGCTGATATGCCAGACTAATTCATCTAAATGATGGTTGGTTTTATAACATTAAGGGTTGTAGAGGAATTGTGTAGCCCGAGACTATACAGTTCCTCTACAACCCTTTTTTATGGTGTTAACTTTTAGCGATGTCAGTTTTTAGTGGTATCAATTTCTAGTGAAATCGATTTTAACGATATCAGTTTTTAATATTATAAAGATTAAACAGTAGCATGTTCATCGATACGTAGCGCTTCTATAGAGAGTGCCATATCTTCAGCCAATGCATGTACTGCTGCACTGTCTACATCACGCTGTGCAAAAGCTCGCAGCCCCATCACTTCGGCCTGTAAGCGGCGCCCTAACCTAGTTGCGTCCAATGCACTGTCCATCTCACCCAAGCGCTGTGCTTCGGTGAAATAGCCGATAAAACGGGTCTCCATACCAGCCAATAGCATCTCAACCTTTGCTAATGTTGCCTGCTCACGAGCGCCCAACTCCAATAAACTTTTGACCAACAGACAAGCTCGACTTGGCAGCTCTTTATCCCTAATGCCACCGAGCTGACGCAAGTAAGCAGCCAGCCCCAATAATGGAGACGGCTCTTTACTTAATATGCGTTCAAGCTCCGTCAATCCTGAGCGAGCATAATAGTCTAAGGCTTCTTGAAACAATCCGTCTTTACTACCAAATGCGGCATAAATACTACCCGGACGCATGTCTAGCGCCCCTTCTATGTCTTTTAAAGAAGTTGCGTGAAAGCCCTTTTGCCAAAAAAGTTTTAACGCGCGTTCTAATGAATCATGACGATTATAAAGTGCGGTACGTGACATAACTTTTCCATTACATAAGCCGTGGCTTATATAAAAATAGCCACAACAATAAATTTGAATGATTGCTCAATTTTATATCGAATGGTGACTCTAGTCTAGTAAAGTTACTTTACGCAATAAAAATCAGGCTAGTGATTAATGATTGCCCCCTACTCTTAGCCCTTAGCCTGAACAAACCTAATTTTTTAATAAGGCAATAAGACATGCTTGCTTTTCTGATAAGCAGACAGTCCATCACCGCCCAATTCGCGTCCGATACCACTTTGCTTAAATCCGCCCCACCCTGCTTCTGGCAGTACGATTTGTTGCTCATTGATCCAGATATGCCCTGCTTTAATTTGTAGTGCCATCTCAAGTGCAGCAGTTTCATCGGTACTAACGATGGTCGCTGCTAGAGCAAGTTTACTATCGTTGGCTAGTCGAACAGCTTCTGCATCGTCGGTAAAGGTGCTACTAACTAATACAGGCCCAAACACTTCCTCCTTCCATAACTGACTGGTCGTCGGTACATCGGTATAGACAGTTGGCATAGCAAAATACCCAGAGCCGTTCACTAACTCGCCACCAGTCAGACAATCAAGGTGTTCGGCAGTGGCAATATCAAAGTATTTTTTGACTTGTTTCAATTGCTGCTCGCTGACTAATGGACCCATTAACGTGTCTGCCGCAAAACCATCACCGATTTGCAGACTTGTTGTTTTAACCTTTAAGGTCTCATACAGCTGTTCAGCGATATCTTGATGTACAAGCAAACGTGAAGTGGCTGAGCATATCTGACCTGCATTGGCAAATATACCGCCAATAATTAAATCACAGGCATAGCCAATATCAGCATTTGCACATACGACGATAGCAGACTTACCACCCAGCTCTAGGCTGATGTCTTTGATACCTCTCGCTGCTTGAGTCATGACTTTTTCACCAACGACATTACTACCCGTAAACGAGACTTTGTCAATTAATGGATGACTGGTCATAGCAGCACCCACTTCAGCCGCACCAGGTAAGATATTGACCACCCCTTTTGGCAAGCCTATCTCCGATAAGATATTACCTAGCATGAGCTCTGGTAATAATGTCACTTCAGACGGCTTTAATAGCACGGTACAGCCTGCTGCTAGCGCAGGCGCTAGTTTCCAAGCAGTCGTCACCATGGGGAAATTCCAAGGGGTGATGAGTGCACAAATACCCACTGGCGCATAGGTTTTTAGCAAGCGTACGGCCGGCTCATTGGTCAGCACCTCAGATAAAGTCGCTTGTTTTATGATGATATTGGCATAATAACGATAGCAGGCAATGGCATCACTGACGTCTATTTTTGCTTCTTCAATTGGCTTGCCGTTGTTTAATACAGACAGCCCAACCAATTTATCAAATTGCTGCTCCATAGAGTCTGCAATGGCATTTAGATAGTGTGCACGTTCACTAACAGCGGTTTGTGACCAACTAGCAAACGCTGCATCAGCCGCTTCGACTGCCTGCGCTACATGGGCACTGGTGCATAAGCGCGTCGTTGCGATCACCTCACCCGAGTTTGGATCATACAAAGCATGATTATTTGTTTTATTAGAACCTGCATTATCAGTGTCAATGCCAGTGTCAGGTGCAGGCGCTTCGATCGTAACCCAGTCACCATTGATATAAGCGGCATTTAATACAACTTCATTTTGAGCGGTTTGACTAGCAGTTTCTCTGGTTAGGTCTTTAGACTTCAGCATTTCCATAATGGTCCATCTCCTTATATTTTTAATAAAATTATTTTTATATATTTAACACTATCGATTAAATAATCGGTTTATCTGATGACAGAAAAACCGATTATTTATGTCTTACTGTTAAGCTAGATATTTTTTAGCCCTGTATCTGCGGTTAATACAGTCTTGTGGTTAATACAATAGGTGCGCCACTGATGTAATAACCACCAAACTAATGATCGTACGGAACATAAAGATTATGAACAGCTCTAGCACATTTAACTTAATGTTTGACTTCAAGATCAGCGCACCAACTTCAGACATATAAATAATCTGTGTGATGGAGCAAGCACCAACAATGAACCTTGTCATCTCACTCTCAATACTTTTACCGATCAAGGCGGGTAAATACATATCCGCAAAGCCCATAATCATGGCTGGTGCTGCTTTTGCAGCCTCTGGGATTTGTAACCATTCAAGCAGTGGCACGAGCGGTGTTGCTAACCAGTTAAAGACAGGCGTGTACTCTGCCAAACCAAGACCAATGGTTCCGATAGCAAAAATAACAGGGATCAATCCAAAATATATATCAAACAAATTACCAACGCTGCGCTTGAACACATAACCTAGGCTGGGCATAGAATGGGCGCGGGTGACGGCACGATTGAGTGCCCATTGATAAGTGGTGTACTGTGCAGGAATACCCTCATCTAGCATGCTCTTGCCAGCGTGATATGTGTCAGGTTTAAGTGATAATGGCGGTATACGCGGCATAATGATCGCAGCGATAAACCCTGTGAGTGCAATAGTCAAATAAAAGTAGACGAAGTTATTGTCCACACCGATGGTTTTGGCCACTACGTAGGTAAAGGCGATAGAGGTCACTGAGAATGTGGTGGCAATGATAGATGCTTCGCGCTGGCTATAGAAGCTCTTGTCATACTGTTGCATGGTGACTAGCAGACCGATAGATGCGGCGCCAAACCAAGAAGACATGGCATCGACAGCAGAGCGACCTGGCAATTTAAACAGCTTAATGAATATCTTACTGGCTAAAGTACCCAAAAACTCCATCAAACCAAAGTCAGTCAAGAATGGTAGTGACAAAATGGCGAAGAAAAACAGTGGAATCAAAATGGGAATCAAATCTTCAAAAATGACGCCGCCCGTATTACGATTGATAATAAACTCAGGGCCGACCTGTAGATAAATCATCCAAACAAATAACATGCCCAAAAATCGCGTGATCAACCAAAACCAATCCACATCAAAGAGGTTTTTTGCCAATGAGTTCTCTTTTAAGTTGGGCTTTAGTACCTTAACCGCCAGAGCTCCGATGAAAGAAATAGACACGATTGCCATGGTAATATAAGCCACAAAACCACCCAACATGGCCTGCAACGTATCGGTCAATACACCCAATAAAATAGTGACTTTGCCATCCCACTGGAAGGGTATGATAAATAACCCAATCCCTAACGCTGAAAATAATAAAAATTTCCACATGGCATCGCGCCATTGTCCTGCCTGCGGCGTTTCTGGGTCGACAGTGTTGTTCCCTAAAATCGGCTGCTGCGACTTATCAATAGCATTCGTCATTTAACTTCTCCTTAATGGGCGATGATTGCCAGTTTTTCCATTTCTCTGTCTGACCAATACCTGGGTTTAGCGAATTGGTTGGATCCAGTTTTTTATAAAAACGATGTAGTTCGGTTTTAGCAGGATACACATGCCCCACATTGTGCTCCGCCGGATACTCGATATGACGTTGGTCATAAAATGCCAGCAACTCATCCTTGAACTGCTTGGCATTGATATTGGGTTTCAATAAATAGTCTTGGTGCATGACATGACAGAAAAAATGCCCCAAATAAAAAGTTTTGCTGACTTGTTCTTGTAAGGAATTAGGTAAAGCCTCATCCCAATCTACAGCATTTCTAGGTAAGGCAATATCAGTCGATAACAGCTCGCCAAATTTGTCTTGGCTTAATTTATCTTGACTTAAATCGTAATAACGAAACATGGCAGCGGTCGCGGCACTGCGAAACACCAATAACGACTGCGATTCGGATGCTGTACATACATGCAACGCACCTTGATACTGCTGTAGATGGTTTTGCAAAAATGTCTGCGCAGCGGTGATGTTGTTGTTGCCGCCAATACCATCAACGCCATCTGCGACTTTTATAATCAAATGGTATTTATATGCGAGCGCTTGTTTACTCAAAGATTCGGGTAACGATTGCGGCATAAGTCTCGATAACAGTTGCAATATCCGATCTGGCAGCGTCTTTGGCAGATGCCATTTATCCAGATAATAGCCAATCTTTGCCTGCAATCGATATAGCGCACCTATCTTATTGGCAGGCAGCTTTCGCATACTTAAGCAAGTGTCGCGACCATAGCGCATCGTGATATCGTTGTAATCCCCATGCATATACTCAGCCAAGATAGGCAGCGTGAGCTCACTCTTTAACCATTGTGTTCTGAGTGTGGTTAAAGTATCCGCATCATTGGTCGAGATATAAAACGTTTGCTCTCGCTCTGGTTTAGCAAAGGTCGCTACCCTCACCGCAAATACAATAACCTTACCCGCTGAACCAGACGCTTCATACAGACCATTAGGATCATTGTTAAATCGAGCAGGTGTCGTTGCCTCACAATCACGAACTTTGTGTTGATAATGCTGGTTGGTACAAGCTTGAATATCGCTTGTGCTGTTTGAGGCTTCGCTAAATGTGCCAGCTTGCAAGTTCTCTAGCATTTCTTCGGGATGCGAACCCAAATCCAGCCCCAAATGATTGATTAACTCAAACGCTCCTGAGGCATTGCGTCTAGCAAATAATGCCATCTCAGTATATGCAGGCCCACGCTGTACTAGCATCCCGCCTGAGCTATTACAAATACCGCCAATCACCGATGCACCAACACAACTAGAGCCTAATACTGAGTGCGGCTCACGCCCTAATGGCGCAAGGATAGACTCTAATTGCTGCAAAGTAGCAGCTGGCAAAGCAACCAGCTCTGCTGCATTATTGAGTAAATGCACACCGCCCAATGACTGCATAGAGATCACTACTAGCGGTCGATCATAGTCTCCGTTTGGAGTGGAGCCACCTGTTAAGCCTGTATTAGCCGCTTGAGCAATGATGATTGCATCGGCAGCTGCACAGATATTAATGACTCGCCATAGTGCCACTAGAGAATTTGGTATCACAACTGCTGCGGTAGCGTCTGTGATGGCTTCAATCGCACCTTGTACATAGGACTGCTGCTGGCTTGCTTTTGTTAATAGGTTGGTCGTACCAACAACAGCCGCAAGGTCGGTCAACAAACACGATATTTGCTTGTGTCTGTTTTCTGACCATTTTTTAGCGTTTGGCGGCATGAACATACTTCCTTGCGTAATCAGCGTTTGTCACTTTATAAAGTTATGAACATCAGCACTCTTAACTAAAATAAGTGACTGTCTCAGCTATCTCTTTTAAAAAATCATCCGCTTCATCAATCTCATAAATGATTGGCTGTTTACCCTTAGTGTCTGTTTTTAATGCGGCTAATAGTTGCTGCTTATCGGTGATTCTGCGATAGCCAGCCCCAAACCCTGCTGCTAGTGGCGCAAAATCTGGCGTTTTAATATTGACACCAATCACTGGTAAACCGCCCTCTTCCATATACCGACGAATCTCACCGTAGCCTTGGTTGTTCCATAATAAGATAATCAATGGCAACTCAAGCTCGGCTGCACAGATGAGCTCGGCAATCGTAAATTGGATACCGCCATCCCCCATCAAGCTGACGACAGGCAAGTTTGAGCCAACCATGGCTCCGATAGCAGCAGGCAAGCCATAACCCAAGGTGCCAAAACCTGTCGATGAGTTAAACCATTTACGCGGTGCTAAGGCTTCAAAGCCAAGGTTACCGCTATAGACAGGCTGCGTTGAATCACCAACAAATATGACGTCTTCCACCTCATCTCGGATCAGCTTTAATAATGCATTTTGACCAGCAAAGTCTATTGTTACATCCTTCAATATGGCTTGTTTTGCCTCATTAACACGTGACAGTGCTTGATGATCGAGTGCCTGATGTTCTAAGCGGCTACATAGACCACTAATCGCCATCTGTGCATCGGACAGTACCGCGATATCTGCTCTAAATGGACGCTGCAGTTGCTGGGCATCACAATCGATACGTACCAGCGTGCCATTTATCTGGAACTCACCGTTAAAGAACACATCGTAGTCAGTCTCACCAAGCTCAGTACCAATCGCTAGCACCCAATCTGCTTCGGTAATCACGGCTCGACCTGCGGCTAATGACTGGTTGCTACCCAAACTTAATGGATGACCAGGTAGCAGCAAGCCTTTGGCATTAATTGTCAAAAACGTTGGCGCATCTATCAGCTCTGCCAATCGCTGTGCATCGTGATCGACATCGACGCAGCCGCCACCATAAAGTATTACAGGGTTTTTCGCGGTTTTTAGTGACTGTACAATCAGGTCTAATTGCGCAGGATTCGGCAGTGATCTAGTAACCTGTGGTAGGCTCAAGCTATTTGTATCAGCTTGGCCAGTTGCGGCAGCATTTAACTTAGGTGGCTTAGCGACATGACTGGCATCAGCAATGATGATATCGATAGGTAACTGAATATGTACTGGTCCCGGACGCGCACCATTAAATAAAGCAAAGGCTTCTGCAATCATTGTCGGTAGCGATTCAGGTTGCCAAATAGTTTTGCTGGTCAGAGCTACTTTACTGACCATACCCTGCTGATCATGCAGCTCATGCAAATGTCCTTCACCGCTACCCGTGTCTTTGACTTTGTTGACACTAGAGATGACTAGCATCGGTATCGAATCAGCCATCGCCTGCGCCATCGCTGTCATTATATTGGTCATGCCGGGGCCCGTGATAATAAAACAAACCCCGACCTTGCCAGAAGCACGGTAGTAGCCATCCGCCATAAACCCAGCGCCCTGCTCATGACGCGGTGTCACATGACGGATATTGGTACTAGGCAAGCCGCGATACAGCTCTACCGTATGTACGCCAGGGATGCCAAAGACAGTCTCTACCCCATAGTACTCTAGCCACTGTACCAGTAGCTCACCACAGGTTAGAGAGGTGGTTTCTGATAATGCAGAAGACGTTTGCGTCAATTGGGTCATGGGTCAGTCATCCTGAAAAGTATAATAATTATTTAGATAAGGTTTTTGTATTGGTTAGTTATTTTTAATAATATGTATTAAATGATATTAATCACAAGTCATGGTGCCGTAACCAATCATCAATCATGACGTTTAAGCGTTTACCTGAAAAGCTAGGAAAATGACCCCCATGTACCACACGTACAGGTAATGCATTTAAGCGGCGCATGCTCTTGGCGTAGTCGGACATATTGCTATGCCACGTATCTTCAATCAATGGACCGTCATAGATAAGATCACCAGAAATCAGCGTTTCGCTAGCAGCTTCCCATAAGGCGATACCACCTGGGGAATGACCGGGCGTATGAATTACTTCAAATTGACGATTGCCCAAGTCAATCACATCCCCATCCTCAAGTTGCATAATTTTCGCTGGGGCAGCGATTTTATAGCCACAATGAGCATAAGGCTCAGGAGGTAGCGCATCAAACATCTCATCATTGACAAACATATCAGCTAAGGTGCGAGCGTTGTCTGGCTCAGCGAGAATGTGGGCTTCAGCAGAATGTACATGACAGCAGTCAAACTCATTAGCCGCTCCAATATGGTCAAAATGCGTATGACTGGCAACACCAACGATATCGCGATCAGCGAGCAAAGCAACGTGGCGGCGCAATGGTACAGCACCTAAGCCAAAATCTACCAATAAATCTCGCTGACTGCCTCGCACGTGCCACAGATTACAACGGAAAAAAGGCTTAATCCACGGCTCGTCAATGAGCGTAACACCATCACTGAGCGGGGTGGTTCGATACCAGTTTTTTGGTTTGATACGTGGTAATGACTGATCACTCATGAGTCAGCTCCATTAACGATATGAGCATCATTAAAAACACGCAGGTCTTTAAGATAGTTTTGGTGCGTGCGGCTCTCGTCGATACAGGCAAGATCGATATCTACTATCATTGTGCCTGCCGATAAACCAAGTCGGCCAAGAACCTCACCATCAGGACCAGCGACGATGCTATTCCCACAGTAATGGAGCGTGTCTTCTATACCTAAGCGATTGATACAAGCGACAAAGCATTGGTTATCCATTGCCCGAGCGCGGATTTGTAGTACCTGCCGCTCTGTGTTTGGTAGCATATTTGCGGTAGGTGACAGTATGACTTCTGCCCCAGCTTGTGCCAGTTCTCTTGCCACCTCTGGGAACTCATTATCGTAGCAAATCATCAATCCTAATTTACCGAATCGAGTATCAACCACACAAGATTGCTGACCAGCTATGAAAAACTCGTTTTCGCGATCCCACAAATGCCGTTTATGATAAGTCGCAAGGTGCCGCCCATTATCATCTAGCAGTATGGCAGCGTTAGCTAACTCGCCACTGGACTGCCGTTCAGCCAAACCGAACAGCAAATGCAAGTTGTATTTATCAGCAAGCTTAGCTGCTTTAGTCACGATTGAACCATCGATCGACTCAGCCAAATCGTCAAGACGTTCAAAGATGTTGTAGCCTGTGAAAGCTAGCTCAGGGAGCGCCAGTAGATCTACTTTGGTCTCTGCTGCGGTGCGACACAATAGCTCTAAAACTTCTAAATTATTAGCCGCTTCCGCTAGCACAGGATTGGTTTGAGCAATCATCAATCTCATAATGACGTCTCCTTTTCAGCTGGCTTAACAGCACTATTAGGATGAATAAACAGAGTCGCACCTAACCAGTAAAGCCCACCAGTAATGATAAAGACAGGTAATGAAGCGCCAAAAGATGGCGGTGCTATCAGGGTCCAGTATGCAGCGAGCGCTGCACCAATTAGGTATGCTGCGATAGCAATCTTTGCAGTAGGACGACCTAGTTGTTTAGTCGAATCAAGCAGCTTTGCCGTATAGTCTTCTTTCCCAACAAGATAGTAGTCAACAATCATGACTGAGAATGCGGGGATAAACAGTGCGCCAACGATTAACAAGAAGTTTTGGAACTGATCTAAAATACCTGGTATCAGTGCACCAAAAATAGTAACTAAACCGATGATAAGTGCAGGTTTCCAAAAGCTCATATTGGGTGCGATGTTCATACAAGATAGCGTGGCACTATAAACCGCCATAACGTTAGTAGTCATGACTGAAAAGAAGATAACTAGAGCAGCTGGTAAACCAAAACCGAAGTCAGCTAACAAGCGCGTCGGATCGTAAGTCTGCTCCATACCATTTAGGATAGAAAGCCCTGAGATCGTAGCGCCCAAGCCCATAGCAACGATAGCTGCCATGAGATAACCAAAATAAGTTCCCCATACTGCGATTTTTGATGTTTTACAATTTCGGTTGTAATCAGCTGCTGAAGACATCCAAGAGAACGCCGTGGCAATGACGATATCAAACGCAATACCTAACGTAATACCATTACGTGATTCAACTGGCATATCAAACAGTGTCGATACATCATAATGTTGGTTTAGCTGATAAAGCACTATAACGGTAAGTGCGGCCATCGCGAGAGCCGCCCAGCGTTCGACAAGCTCAATACCAAGGTGGCCACGTAGTACAATCAGTACCACAACGGTCTCGCATAAGATTACAAACAGTGGCAGATTACTATAACCCGTGGTGGCTTCAATCGCGTAGTTCAGACTCATGCCAGCGAGCAGCGCCTGAATACAACTCCATGCAATGAGCACACCCATGTTTACCAGTGAAATCAACTGGCTACCAAGTGGTCCATAAGCTCTACGTGTCAGAGCCATCGATGGCAAGCCAGTACGCTGCCCCATCAGACCAACCAAAAGCAGTGGAATTGCACCGATTAAAGAACCAATGAGTACGGTCGTTATAGCAGTGGTAAATCGTAGATCTGGTACCAACAACATCCCAGTTAAGATGGTAGTGACTACGATGTTGGCACCAAACCACAGCGCAAACGTACCAATTGAACCCAAGCTGTGTCCAGCTTCATTTGGAGAGAGCGTGTCTTGACCAAAAAACGAAGGAGGCTTACTCATTATGACTTTCCTTAACCAAGTTAGATTAATACCAGCAAACCAAATGTACTGATGACACTGGTGATGTTTCGACTATCCACTCATATCTTTTACTAAAACAATCATCCTATGCGACAACCCTAACTAACGACTGCTGATAATCAATCTCAATGTGATGCTCACTATGAGTGAATTAACATTATGATAAAATGTCTATTAAACAGCTTTAGTCTTGTCATCGTCATAACGCACACCGGGCAAGATACATAGCATCTCAAACAACAAATTCGCCGCTAATACAGAAGTGTTACCAAATGGGTCATAAGGCGGTGATACTTCTACCAAATCGCCGCCGACCACATCTAGACCACGCATACCACGCACAATTTCGATACCTTGCGTTGAGGTCAAACCACCAATTTCAGCAGTACCCGTACCTGGGGCAAACGCAGGGTCAATACCATCGATGTCAAAGCTTAAGTAGACAGGACCATCGCCTAGCTTTTCACGTACCTCTGCCATCAAGGGTGCTAGTGACTTGTACCAGCACTCCTCGGCAGGCACCACGCGAAAGCCCTGCTCAGTTGACCAATCAAATTCTTCAGCGCTATAGCCTGTCCCACGTAATCCAATCTGTACCACACGATTACCATCGATTAGGTTCTCTTCGACAGCACGGCGAAATGGCGTGCCGTGAGCGATTTTTTCGCCAAACATATCATCATTGATATCTGCATGAGCATCGATATGTACCATACCAACAGGGCCGTGTTTTTTGGCAAGCGCACGTAAGATAGGAAGTGCAATGGTATGGTCACCGCCTAGCGTTAATGGGATAGCATCGTGTTTAACGATTTTATCGGTATAGAATTGTTCGATGATATCGACGCTTTTTAGCAGGTTGAATGTATTGATAGGGACATCGCCGATATCAGCGACTTGTAATGACTCAAAAGGTGCAGCACGAGTCGCCACATTGTAGGGACGAATCATTCTTGACTCATCACGAATCTGTCTAGGACCCAATCTTGCACCACTACGGTTGGATGCGCCAATATCTAGTGGTACGCCAACAAACGCTACATCTAATCCTTTGGCGTCGGCTTGAGTTGGCAGGCGCATCATAGAAGCGAAACCGCCAAATCTTGGCATCTCGTTACCGCTTAGTGGCTGATTGAAGCTCATAAATTACCTCTTTATTACCTGTTAGTGAAAATACACAATTTGCTACATACCTTTGACAATACCTAAATATAAGGTGCTGAACCATGGTAAAATTCAGAAGTAAACTTCTAAATTTTCGTAGTAAAGCAGACTTATACGTTATTAGCAGAAGTTTGTTGAACGGAGTATTTATCAAAAAGGTATTTATTGGAGGCTAATTCTTGATATTAGATGAGTTGATAAAAATAGACATAAAAACCCTGCGTAGTTTTATGGCCATCGTAGACTGTCAGGGGGTGACAGCGGCTCAGACGCGCTTAAACCTCACTCCCTCAGTGATCAGTGGTCATTTGACGCACTTAGAAGATCGTCTCGGTATGACATTGTGCCATCGTGGTCGCGCAGGCTTTAAGCTGACAGAAGATGGTGCAGCAGTTTATGAGGCTTGCATCGCCTTTACTGAATCAGTCGCCAACTTTCAACATCAGCTGCATTATATTCAGCAATTAGACTCCGTTCACGGCGGGCATATTAGACTCTGCCTAACCGATCAAATGCCTAACTTTTTTTATGAGGTACTTAGACAACGACTTGCAAGCAGCTACCGTAATAATCCATTGATACACTTTTCTATCGACGTACAAAGCCCTGAGAACATGCTAGAGAAATTGCTCAGCAACGAAAGTGATATTGGTGTTGGTTATTTTGGCAGCTTTCCGCCATTGCTGACGTTCAAGCCAGCATTTGTAGAAAGGCAAATGGTATGCTGCGGACGCGAACATCGGCTATTTTATAATTCAGAAGGTTTGACACTGGAAGGTTTAGAACAAAACTATCCATGGATAAAGCGTGGCTATATTACGGATGTCAGCATCCATCATGTACGTCCCAAAACGCTAAGCGCCACTACTTATCATATGGAAGCGACCGCACAGATGATTCTTGCCGGTCATCATGTTGGCTATTTACCTCGTGACCTAGCAGCACGTTATGAGAAGATGGGCCTAATGAAAGTCTTGCTACGAGAGGAAGCCAGTTATGCCGTCGAGCATCATTGGGCGTATCGGCAGAGCCAACATAAACACGTTGCTGACTTTTTGAATAAAATGATGAATTTACTATAGGGCACGTGCATATATGTCCTATAGCGCGGTAAAATTTATGGTGTAGCTGCTAGGGGTTCTTGATACTTTAAACCAATAGTTCTCAGCCGTCCTTTGTCATCGACTTCTTTGATCACTAATGACCACTCGTCGCTAATTACGACAGTATCACCAGAAACGGGGGCCGTATCCAAACGTTGCTTTACATACTCCGCCACGGTTTGTTCCCACATGTTTTTGACACCGTTTTCAGGTTTATACTTTAGAGTATCTACTAGAGACTCGGAAGACATTACTCCAGTAAAAAATGGCAAATCACCAAGTTTTACACTGGGTGATAGCAGCCAATCGCCATAAAAATCATCAATTGCTTTATGATTTAACGTTGTGTCATTAAAAATCTTAGCAATTTTACTGGCATGATTTCCGCGCATCGCATACCAAACGCTATCACCAAACTTTAACCTAGTATCTTCATCAGTCACGATAATTTTTTGTCCACGTACTAACGCAAAAATCCGAATTTCATCAGGATTGACACGCTTAGAGATTTCCAAAGGATGTCGACCGATGGCAAAAGCACCTGATTGAACTTCAAATTCATACAAAGTAATACTGGCTTTATCAGATACCCAAACTTCATGTTCTTCTTTCGGGTCTTTATTTGTTGGAATGCGTACCTTAAACAGATTTGCCATAATAGGAATGGTTGTACCTTGCAAAATCAACGATAAAACCACCACGCCGAAAGCAATATCGAATAACATAAACGCATTATCTATACCTGCCATAACAGGCAAGATAGCAAGCGTAATAGGCACCGCACCACGCAAGCCAACCCAAGAGATAAACCCAATTTCTCGGTCCTTGAACTTAAATGGTTTGACGCTACTATATACGGCAATAGGACGAGCAATAAAAATCATAAAGGCGGCAATCGCTACCGAATAATGCCAAACATTAATGACGTTCGACGGTGTGACCAAGAGTCCTAAAACAACGAAGAGTACCGCTTGGGACAACCAAGCAAAACTATCCATCACTCGCATGACATGCTCGGTCGATCGCACCTTGTGATTACCAATCATCACGCCTGTGAGATAGACCGCCAAAAACCCACTACCGCCAAGCAGGTTTGTCGCGGCAAAAACAGCCAAGCCTGCAGACAGTATTAAAATAGCATACATGCCCTCGGCTAGATGTACCTTTGGTAATAACCGTGATAGTAAATAACCAAAGAGCAAACCCATGCCCAAGCCAACACCTAACTGCTGTAAAAGCAAACCCAAAAATCCAAGTACGCTCTGCCCTGCCGGATCCACATTTAGCGCAATCAAACCCGTGACTAATAAGATAGCCAATGGGTCGTTACCACCAGACTCTAACTCAAGCGTGGCCTGGACACGATCATTGAGCTTAACACCACCATTTCGTAAGAGAGAAAATACCGCTGCTGCATCGGTCGAACCAACGATGGCTGCCATCAGTAGACCAAAACGCCAATCAACATCAAGCAACCAAGTGATGAATACGCCCAATACCATCACTGTGGCAAACACACCCCAAGTTGCCAATGTAATAGCAGGCTTTAAACCCACTCGGAACGATTTAAACGAGGTACGTAAACCACCATCGAGCAAGATACAAGCTAGGGCTGCCTGACCGACGAAATTGGCTAGCGGATATTGAGAAAATTCAATACCCAAGATACCCTGCTCGCCTGCCAACATGCCCACCATTAAAAACAATAATAACAATGGAACGCCTAAGCGTGCTGACAATGTACTTGCCATAATACTGGCAAAAATTAACAATGCTCCTACAAGGTATAGGATATTTAAGGTATCCATCTTTTTTTAAGCCCTATTTTTATAAATGGTGATAAACTAAATCGTTGCGACAATATTATGGTTCAAGTTATTCAATCTGTGATCTTATTACTCCTAAACTGTATGTTTTAATGCTATCAAGAATAACATCTACCACCCTGTCTATAAAAATTATCTATAAATATTTTTTATAGACAACGCTCTTATGGTTATACAAGTGGCAAGACAAGGTTAACCATATCTCTTTAAGCTTGTATGTACTGCCATGCAATGACCAAAATAGCAGCAGCAATCATCCAAGCTACCACACCCAGCATCAAGGCTTTATAAAGACTGACATAGCCGATGCTAAAAAACACTACAAAAGTATAGATAAGATGAGGTATGACGCCGAGCATACTAAATATCAAAGCAACCTTTAAATCAGCAGGATTACGCTCAGTACCCACAATAAAATGGCTGATTAACGTAAAAGTGGGGAAAAGTGGTGCAAGCGCCGCCAAATAAAAAAACCGAGTTTGTGCAAATAATTGAATTGCCAATACCATCAAGGCACCAATAAGCATTTTTAGCCAAATCATGAGCTACTCTTTCCTGTCGCATATTAATCGCCTAATTTATCACGATAATGAGCATACAGAACAAAATATCCTAGAATAAATAATGAGAATCATAAAATATAAAAAACCCCCTATTTGGCATCGTACCAAATAGGGGTGTTAAAATTAATTCAGTCACTCTTTTATAGAAGATTGATCATATTAAGAAGGCTTTAGTGCTGCGCTAATATCTGCTAATAATGGTGGAATATCATGCTTATCAGCAATGACTTCTATCATTACGAGCTTGTCAGTGACAATGGCTGCTTTTTCGAGAGCGGACTTTAACTCACCCGCTGTCTCTACTTTAATAATTAAGCTGTTTTCATCCGTGGCACCAAATGCTTGCGGTATTAACTGCCAGTTGCATTTAGGAATGTCATTATAAGATTGATGCTCACCATGAATCGCACGCTCGACGGTATAGCCATCATTATTAATCAACACAATAACTGGGTTGATTTGCTCTTGAATCATCACTGCTATTTCTTGGATTGTTAACAGCGCAGAGCCATCACCAACCAATAGAACGCTGCGTTTGTCTGGCGAGGCAATGGCTGCGCCTAGGCTGGCAGGCAAGGTGTAGCCAATCGATCCCCACATGGGCTGACCATAAGAGGTAACACCCTGCGGCAAGCGTACATCACTGATGCCAAAATAAGCCGTTCCTTGTTCAGAAAACACCAAGTTATTATCATCTAAGCAATCGGCAATGATATGCCACAGATCATCCTGCCTGATAGGTTCATCATCTTTACCTTGTTGTTCATGAGGTTTTACCTCTCTACAGAACTGCTTAGGCACGATATCAATACCTGATGTCATGACCTCATGCAAAACTTGTAACGCATCCTTTAGCGCAATCGGTGCAAAGTTCCGACCACTGATAGAGGCGCGCTCATAATGCAAATCTACCACCACTTTTTCATTGATATCTTGGCTAAACCCTGCGGTCGTGGTATCGGTATATTGCACGCCAATTTTGATAAGACATTCACAGTTTTCTACCGCGTCTTTGACCACAGGACGTGATGCCACACCCGCATACGTTCCTGCCCAGCGCTCACTGTGTTCGTCCAATAGCGTTTTGCCCCACGACAGCGTGGTATAAGGAATATCCGTATCAGCGATGAGTGCTTTGAGCTGATTTTGCAGTCCTAAACGATGTACCATCAAATCTGCCATCAGCGTCGTGGTTTTGTTTGGCAAAAAATCTATAAGCGCTTGTCTAAAATCTGCCAATGCTGCTTGGCTAGTAATATCTTCTTGACTATCATCAAGCTTGGTCGTTGGTGGATAAATTGGCATTTTTGCAACGTCAGGTGACAGCAATATATAGCCTGGGCGGTGCTTTTTAAGAATCAAACGAATGACACGATCAATTTCTGAGGCGGCGTTTTCTGGTGTGATCTGCGCTCGTGCTATCGTCACTGGCTCTACCATCTTAATAAAATGGTTAAATACACCATCACCAAGCGAATGATGAATACGGCGCTTTGAGTCTTGTACTTCCGTACTTGGTGCACCCACGATATGCAATACAGGCGCGTACTCAGCGAAAGAGCCTGCAGTGGCATTAATCGCGGACAACTCCCCTACACCAAACGTCGTCACCATCGCGGCAAACCCACGCTCGCGAGCATAACCATCAGCAGCATAACCCGCATTTAGCTCATTGGTGTTACCGATCCAGCGCAATTTATCAGACGCAAGAATATTGTCTAAAAAAGTTAAATTAAAATCGCCAGGTACACCAAATATCTCAGAGGCGCCCGCTTCTGCGACACGATCAAACAAATAGTCGGCGATGGTATATTGTTGAGTCATTTTTTATCCTTATGAATTACCATGATAAGTACTGATAATTTTTTATGGTTGAAGTGACTTATAATGAGTATTCCAGTCTATTTATCTCATGCAAATTTTTTGGAATACCTATTATAAGAAACTGTTATAACATATCTATGTGGTTAGATAATATGCCTGTTTTGCTAACTTTTATTTTTTTTATTATAAGTGTTGACAAGTCAAAAAAACTGCGTATAATACGCCTTCATCAACTGACGATAGTTAATTGATAATTAGCGGGAATAGCTCAGTGGTAGAGCATAACCTTGCCAAGGTTGGGGTCGAGAGTTCGAATCTCTTTTCCCGCTCCAAATACTTAAAAAGCCTCACTTAACAGTGAGGCTTTTTTTTGTCCGATTTTTAAGGCTTGTAGAAGATATTTCGAAATATATTTTCTGTTTAAGTTAAGTTTAGCTACTCAATCAAAAAGCTCGTTTTCGGTGCGGTGCCCATTTGGTGCCCAAACCGTGCCCTCCCCTAAAACTGCGTATACGTATCTGACCACAACATAGCTATTTTTGGTTCAAAAATCATCATGACACCCAACCTAGTAAATTTGGCACTATGCTAATTTTTGAACCCAACCTCAATTCAGCAAAAAACGTGTCTCTCAGAGGTCTAATTTTTCTGAAATGCACTGTAGTTTTATAACATCAAAAACTAATTGTCGTTTAAACAGTCATGACCACAACCTAATATTTGAAAACAATTAGGACAAGTAGAATATTTATCGGCGCTAATCTTGATGATTTTCAAGACACTCCAAACAACCATTCTGTTAAACATTCTAACTTTCTTCTGAACCCCCTTCCTCACAAACTTCATCTTCTTCATAGAGGATAATATCTCCGGGCGTGCAATCTAAAAGCTTACAAAGCTCATTTAATGAATCAAAGTCTATTCTAGTGACTTCATTATTGTACATTCGATACAAAGTAGATCTTCCTAGTTTAGACATCCTGTCAGCATCAGCTACACGGATACCTCTTTGTGCAAATAAAACAGGTAAATTGAGCTTAATCATATATAAAATCCCTAAAGTGATAAAAAAGTGCTTGCAAGTGATAATATTTATAGATAATATGTACTCATTAGTGATAACTAATCATTCACTAATAGTAAATTTATTTCACATGGAGAACTATTATGTCACAGACTTATCTCACTACTCAAGAATTAGCCGACCGTATCAAATACGACGCACGTACTATCCGCAATCAAATGAAAGACACTGTTTTGATTGAAAACATCCATTACATTCGTCCTTTCGGCGGTCGCAAGATTTTGTACGTATGGGAGCGTATCGAAGAAGATATGTGCAAGCCGGTTATGAGTGCCATCAACGGTATGGCTTTACAGTAAGTATTATTCAAACAAGGAGTCAAACAATGGCCTCAATAAGATCGAGACGTGGCAAGCTATTCGTAGATTTTCGATATATGAATATGCGTTGCCGTGAGACGACTAATCTCACAGACACTCTAGCTAATCGAAAGAAGCTGGCTAAAATTATCGAAAAAATGGAAGCTGAAATCACCCTAGGTATCTTTGACTACGCGGCTTACTTCCCAAAGAGTGAACGAGCGCAGGAAATGAATGCACTGGCTGATAGAGCGGAAGCTTGTATCAGTCGCAACCCTACCTTTAGGCAGTTTTCAGAGATTTGGTATGAGGAGAAGAAGATTGAATGGCGGCCGAGCTATCGGCAAAAGACGCAGATCATCTTGAATAAGTACTTGTTACCTGAGTTTGGTGGCAAAGCGGTACATGCGATAAAAAAACCAGACTTGCTGACCTTCCGTAGCTCTCTCGCCAAAGTTCGTTACGGTAAAGATGGTCAGTCAAGTCTGTCAGTAGCACGAATCAATCAGATCATGATACTTCTTCGTATGATACTAGAAGAAGCATCAGATCGCCATGAGTTTGAGATGCCTTATAAAAATATTAAGAATCTCAAGCAAGCTCGTCCGGATGTAAACCCGTTTACATTGAGTGAGGTATGGCTGATTTTAAAGCATGTCCGTGCTGACTATAAGCCCTACTATACCATTCGCTTCTTTACTGGGATGCGTACCAGTGAGATTGATGGGCTCAAGTGGGACTGCATTAACTTTGATCGCCGTGAGATCAGTATCCGTGGTGCGTTAGTAAACGGTGAGATGGGTCCAACTAAGACGTTGGGCTCACAACGTGATATTGCGATGTCACAGTTAGTGTATGACGCACTACAAGAGCAAAAGACTCGTACCTTTGGTAAGTCAGAGTTCGTTTTTTGCAATTCACAAGGCAATCCGATGGAGTATCGCAATGTGAACAGGCGGGTATGGAAGCCTACGCTTGCCCTACTCGGTCTTAAACACCGGCGTGCTTATCAGACTCGGCATACGGCAGCGACGCTTTGGCTCGCTGCTGGTGAGAATCCTGAATGGATAGCACGGCAGATGGGTCACAGTAGTACGGAGATGCTGTTTCGGGTGTATAGCCGCTATGTTCCTGATATTACCCGACAGGATGGCTCAGCAATGGATAACTTGCTATTAGCGAGCAAGGAGAAGTTAACCAGCGCATCGAATAGCTTTGACACTGAAGCACTCATCAGGAATAAACAGACTGACAAGGAGACGTCACAATGACAATCATCAATTATGAAGAGCTGTTTGCTGAGTTTAAACCCGACGGTGCAATCAGCAATGATGCGAATGTTATTGCTAATGCATTGATGCATGAGTTGTATATTTCATCGGGTCATAACCTCGCACGCTTCTTAGGAGTAAAGCGCTGTTTTAATAACGATATGGCGATGCGTATATGGGTACAGAAGCGCTTAGATGCGAGTATTGACTATGTGATTGAGGATATGCGTTGTCAGCTTCAGAGCGAGCTTTATGAGCTATTACCGCAGCCTGGCTATGGTGGCTACTAAGGAGAATATGATGAATGTAAAGCTTCAGCCGAATATGACGCAGAACGCACGAGATCTAAGAATCTGTGAGGATTACTGGTCATATGATAATAAAGGTGATTATATTGCTCATGTAGAAGCGGTCTGTGAAAAGTATGATATTAGCGCACAAGTACTATTCAAGACAATCGGTGAGTGTTTTGCTTATTTAGATGATGTGCGATGCGAGTACTGTGGTTATGTGTGCCCTTTACAGATACCAGCAGACATTCCGTATATGCGAGCAAAAGAGCGTTGGTGCTGTGAGGTATGTGTAGTGGTCAACTAATTTAGGACAGCTGATAAGAGATTTTGATTAAAGTAACGT
>NZ_RRYV01000048.1 GCF_014861395.1 Psychrobacter sp. FME13
GGTACTACGCTATGCTTTAGGTTGGCAATATATCTCTGGTTTTGCGTAAGTCCTATGTATAAAACATCGATTAACTAATAACTCTTTCGCAGCTGATACCGATACTGGTATCTCATCATTATACTGCTGATAATGTTGTTTGTAGCTTTCAGTACTTGAAAGATCTACTTCTCCATCTACGTTGAATTTCCATTCTTTTTCTGTCTCGTAATTTCTGACAAAGTCTGTTCGCCAGCGCGAATTATGTCCCCAACCATGAGATAAGTCATGACATAATCGGTTATCTCTATGGTTGGTGAAATACATATCGCTTTTTTCAGCCAAGGATTTATCTACACATGGATGGCTATAGACACTTACTCCACCCCTCGAAAACTGTAATTCACCAAACATAATAGTCGGATACAACTGGTCTTTGATAACTATTTGCTCATGCTCACCTACTGTTACTACATCATCAACATAATATATTTCATGGTAAAAGGGATGATAGTAAGGTTGGGCTACAGATGAAACTTGCATCCCTATATTTGTAAAAAAAGAACTATATTCAGCTACTGTCAATTCGCCTCGATTCAATAAACATAATAGATGATCATTACAGACGCTGAGAGCAAACAAATCCCATAGTTTAAAATTTAGTTCTTCAAACCGGTTTGAAGATAGCACCTCATGAGTGCTAAACCCATTACATTCTTCTATGCACTGTTTTACGGAAGCAAGGTTTAGCTTATTATTTTTAATACTCAATTTAGTAAATACTGATTTAAGTAGACCATCTTCTGTATTCTTTATAGGCTCTTCCATATCTGTAGATATTGCTTTAGTTAAATTAGCATCATACTTTTTTAAAGCCTCGCAGTCTTTTAGTATGCGCCTAATATCCTCAATATAGCCAATGAGTAACTCTTGATAAACATCTTTCCCTTCATAATTTGCTAAGTCGAGATATAAAGCCACACTCATAATTTTATCCAAAAAAAAGATAGACCGAACGCATTCAGTCTATCTTATATGTGCTGTCTTAAGGAACTGCTCTTAGTAAAAAATTACACCAAACTGTTTACTGCTTCTACTACCGCGTCAGTCGTAATACCAAACTCTTTATACAAATCACTGGCAGGTGCAGATTCACCATAAGTGGTCATACCGATGACTTTGCCATCTAGACCAACGAACTTATACCAGTAATCTACATGAGCGGCTTCCACTGCGACGCGAGCACGGATATTGGCAGGCAATACCGCTTCGCGATAGTTAGCATCTTGCTCTACAAAGATTTCTGCACATGGCATAGACACCACACGGACGCCAACACCATTTGCGCTCAACGTTTCATACGCTTCCATCGCAAGGCTAACTTCTGAACCAGTCGCGATGATGATGGCTTGTAGCTCGCCTTGCTCTTTCGCAAGTACATAACCGCCTTTGGTGATGTTGGCTACTTGCTCACTATCGCGCGCTTGATGTGGCAAGCTTTGACGGCTAAAGATCAATGCTGATGGGTTGTTTTCAGATTTGATTGCTTCTACCCAAGCGCTAGCCGATTCAGTCGCATCACACGGACGCCAAGTGCGTAGGTTTGGCGTGGTACGTAGGCTAGTCAATTGCTCAACTGGCTGATGCGTTGGGCCATCTTCACCCAGACCGATAGAGTCATGGGTATAGACATGGATGACGCGCTGCTTCATGAGTGCGCCCATGCGTACCGCGTTACGTGCGTATTCCATAAACATTAGGAACGTGGCTACGTAAGGGATAAATCCGCCATGTAGTGCGATACCATTGGCAATTGCGGTCATACCGAACTCACGTACGCCGTAATAGATATAGTTTCCGTCAGCGTCTTTTTCGATGCCTTTAGCACCTTTAAACAGCGTGAGGTTTGAGCCTGCTAGATCCGCTGAGCCGCCTAGCAATTCTGGTAATAATGGCTGCAAGCTATTAATGGCGTTTTGGCTAGCTTTACGACTAGCAACATCAGCGCCCGCTTCTTGCGTTTGTTGGATGTAGGCTTGTGCTTGACTAGCAAAGTCAGCTGGTAAGTCGCCATTTAAACGGCGTAACAATTCTGCTGCTAGTTCTGGATAGGCTTTTTTATACGCTTCAAAGTCAGCGTCCCAGTTCTTTTGCTGTACGTCGCCTTTGGCTTTGGCATCCCACGCTTCATAGATTTCATCATCTAATTCAAACGGAGCATGCTTCCAAGACAATGCATCACGAGTCAAGGCGATTTCGTCGTCACCAAGTGGTGCACCATGACTGGCTGCTAGGCCTTGCTTATTCGGGCTACCAGCACCGATAGTTGTTTTACAAATGATGAGACTTGGCTTAGCAGTCTCTGCAAGCGCTTGTTCAGTTGCTTGCGTAATCGCATCAGCATCATGACCGTCGACCTTGATAACTTGCCAGCCGTACGACTCAAAACGCGCTTGCGTATCATCTGTAAACCAGCCTTCTACGTTACCATCGATTGAGATACCATTGTCATCATAAAAGAAGACTAGCTTGCCAAGACCTAACGTGCCAGCCAGTGAGCACACTTCATGACTGATACCTTCCATCAAGCAACCATCACCTAAGAATGCATAAGTGTTATGGTCAACGATATTGTGACCGTCACGATTGAACTGCGCGGCTAAGGTTTTTTCAGCGATAGCAAAACCAACGGCATTGGCAATACCTTGACCTAGTGGACCAGTCGTCGTCTCCACACCTGGTGTATAGCCAAGCTCAGGGTGACCTGGGGTTTTTGAATGCAACTGGCGGAAGCCTTTTAGATCATCAACGCTGACATCATAACCTGATAAATGTAGTAATGAATAAATAAGCATTGAGCCGTGACCATTCGATAATACAAAACGGTCGCGGTTGTGCCACTGTGGATCGGTTGGGTTGTGCTTCAAAAATTTGCGCCACAAAACTTCGGCAATATCAGCCATACCCATTGGCGCGCCTGGATGTCCAGAGTTGGCTTTTTGAACCGCATCAAACGACAGTACACGGATGGCATTGGCTAATTTACGTTCGCTAATTGGAGCTGGCATAGAGTGTCCTAGTATTGGGCTAAGAGGAGAGTTTACTCAAAGGAGTATAAGCATAAGGACGCCAAATGCGCCCCTAAGTTATAGACTATAAAATTAAAGTGTAATATTAACATATTTGCTATAAGGCTAGCTAAGAAATGCTATGACAATTAAGTGCATTACCAGTCACTTTTCATGCATATCATGAAGAGCATTGGTAATGTTATATAGTAATCGTGATATGTATATTCAAGTCAATATCCATCAAATTCAGCGGTTATATCTTGATATAGGCTGACATCTACCAACTGGTTGGTATAAAACAAATAAAAGTCATTGATGACTTGGCACGTATCGTTGGTGCAGCACTGATAATGCTGAAACCCACTTTCAACAGGAAGTCGCACTTCTAAATCATAGAGCCCATCTGTGCGATAAGTTTCTACATTAACACGAGTCTGGATATAACTATTATCCTCAAGCAAGCTGCCTAAGACGATATGCTCTTCATCTGAATAAGGCAAATCCATAATATAACGTTTTATAGAATCCCAATCGAATGTTGCTAGCTCATCATTTGCAGTTCTTAAATAAAACTGTGTCATAGAAGCATCACCTAATAGAAGAGTTGCCTAAATTAGTAGGAATAATGATAAGCCGCTGGGCAGTGATTAAGCACAGCCACCTCGTTTTGTTGGCAGAACGCCACGACATAATCCGTTATTTTATCGTATATATCTTCACCATCTAGGTAATAGCAGATGCCTGTCTCGCCATTTTTAACGATCTGATACAGATATACCTGAATGGCTTGTTGGTCTGACAAGTGCTTAAAGTGTTGGCCTAATTCAGTCTCAAGGCACTTAGCCATGTTGCTAAAGTCATCACTCCAATTCATATTGCCATTTCGATAATACTCGCTAGCCAACCGACCGATCAAACGAACGAGTTCACCTTGAAGCGTATCAGCTTGACCGCTCTTAGGCACAATGCTTTGCCACAGGGCATCGTACTCATTCTGATATTGACCCAAACCATCTGCGTACAATGCCACTATCTATCCTTATTGAGCTATATGGTGAATCATATATTAAACCGAAATAGTCTCAGCACCGCCCATAAACGGACGCAATACTTCTGGAATAGTGATACTACCGTCAGCGTTTTGGTGATTTTCCATGACGGCTAGTAGCGTACGACCAACTGCCAAACCTGAGCCATTTAGCGTGTGTGCCAGTGTGGTTTTTTTACCGTCTTTGACACGCGTACCCATACGGCGCGCTTGGAAGTCACCGCAGTTAGAACAGCTAGAGATTTCACGATAGGTGTCTTGGCTCGGTAACCATACTTCGATGTCATAAGTCTTTTGCGCTGCAAAGCCCATATCACCGGTACATAACTTAACCGTACGATATGGCAGATTAAGCTGCTGCAAGACATATTCAGCTTGTCCAGTCATGGCCTCTAGCAACTCATCAGACTGCTCAGCGGTAGCAATATTGACCATCTCAACTTTTTCAAACTGATGCTGACGAATCAAGCCACGGGTATCACGACCATGAGAGCCAGCTTCACTACGGAAACATGGCGTGTGCGCGGTAAACTTAAGCGGCAATTCACTGATGTCCAAACGCTCACCACGTACCAAGTTGGTCATAGGCACTTCAGCGGTTGGAATCAAATAAAAATCCATCTCGTCATTATTAGTATGATTGGTCAATTTAAACAAATCGTCTTCAAACTTCGGCAGCTGACCCGTACCCTTTAGGCTGTCAGAATTGACAATATAAGGTACATACGTCTCAGTATAGCCATACTTAATAGTATGAGTATTCAGCATGAACTGAATCAAAGCACGGTGCATTTGTGCAAGCTGCCCTTTTAACACATTAAAACGGCTACCAGTCAGTTTTGTTGCCGCCTCAAAGTCAAGCATACCAAGCGTCTCACCGATATAAGTATGATCTTGAATATCAAAATCAAACGCGCGCGGCGTACCCCATTTACGGACTTCTACGTTATCGTCCTCTGACGTACCGACGGGCACACCCGCTGCCGGAATATTTGGAATCTGTAAAGCAGCTTGGGTGATACGTTCCTGTAAAGTACGTAGTTCGTCTTCAGCGGCTTTAATCTCACCGCTAACACTCTGCATTTCAGCCAATAGCTCGCTGGCATCTTCGCCTGATTTTTTTAGCGCACCCACCTGCTTAGCACCAGCATTACGACGTGATTGCAGCTCTTCAGTTTTCACCTGTAGTGACTTACGTTCAGACTCAATTGCTTGCCAAAAATCCATATCAAGCTCATAGCCACGTGTGGCTAGTTGTTGTTGTAAATCGCTTAAATCGCCGCGTAAGAGTTTCGGATCAATCATAGTAGTTGCCTGTAACGCTAAAAGTGAATAAGAGGTTTAAAAATGTTATTTTTAACAATACTGTTTTTATCAAAATAATTTATAGTCGCTATAATACCAAGACCCATCACATTTGACCATGTCTTGACGATACTTTCAGCCATTGCCACTAGGATTTATCACACACTATTTTAACTTGATTACCAGCTCTGACATTCAACAAACCATCATAATACGGCTGAATCGCAATAATATAGCAACTATCTGTAAACAGCTTGCTTATATGTTTCATTTAAGAGCGCTTTTCGGTAAGATAAGTACATATCTTTTTCCACTTTCAGCCAAGTGCGGCATCACCGCTGCACTTTGGTGATTTAAACCTAACACTTTTAATACAAGTATTTGAGAAACCTCTATGGCCCTGTACCCCTACACGCTGCAACCTGTCGCCTTAAACTTAACCGAGGCGGAATTCCACCAAGCACAGTACGAACTATTTGCCAGTGCCAGCCCCTCTTTTGGTCTAAAAAGCATCAAAATGAAAGAATGGATTATCATGGCAATAGTCGTGATATTAGCGATCGTAGGGTTAGTCTTTGTGACAGGTTATTCAACCATTATTTTTTGGCTGATGTTGGTGTCAGTCGTAATTTACCTACTGGCTCGTACGCTTGGTTTTCAATGGTACGTAAAAAGAGAGTTTGAAAAACAAGTGGCTGATCAAGAAATGCCAGATGAGATGCGCCAGATGAAATTAGGTGTACAAAAACATGGCTTGGTCATGGCCATGCCAGTCAATCAGCCTGACATGTTTAACTCTAACCAAATGCGCGGTATGCAGATGCGACCTGGCACTACCCAACAAGCCGTGATTCCATGGACTGCTGTTAAAAGTTGGGACGAAACTGATGACTATATCTTTATGATGTTTGAAATGAAAGGTCAACAAGGCAGCCAAATCGTACCTAAACGTCTGCAAGCACAGAAGTTTCCAATTGATACAGTTCGCCAACATTTGCAAGAAGTTATTGCTGTTAAAGGCTTAAACCCTGAAAACCTGCAGCCGCCAGCATAATAAGCCACAAGCCTTATTCTCACGATAAACTAAGCGGTAATAAGGCTTTCTCTTTTTATAAAACCAATAGTATTATTGCATTTATTCAACTTAACTTGTCGACAATGCTTTGTTATTATAATAGACAGAAAAAGAGGTTGTAGAGTCTATAATTTATATAAGTATTTTTTAATTACAACGTAAATTGATTCATCCATTTTTTACATCAACACTCACACTACAAGGATAATATTATGAGTAACAATGCAACTAACCAAATCGGCCTAGAACAAGCAGACATGAGCGAAATCATTGCTAAACTAAACGGTCTATTGTCAAGCTACCACATGTTTTATATCAACGTCCGTGGCTATCACTGGAATGTGAAAGGTGAGCACTTCTTCACCCTACACCCTCAATTTGAAGAGCTATATACAGCGCTACAACTACAAATTGACGAAATTGCTGAACGCATCTTAACATTAGGTGGTACACCACTACATGCTTATAGTGAGTTTGCTAAGCTTACAGGTATTAGCGAAGACAAAAATGTCAGCGATGGTACCACTTGTGTGAAAGGCGTGGTAACAGGCTTACAAGAGCTTATTCAAGAGCAGCGTCAAGTATCAGCACTGGCTGCTGAAAGCGATGACCAAGGATCAGCTGATCTTGTAGATGCCTATGTACAAGAGCAAGAAAAGCTAATATGGATGTACAACGCATTTTTGGGTTAATAACCACAAGCTCAAATATCATTGATATATAAAAAAGCACCTACTAACAAGTAGGTGCTTTTTTACTATTAATGCTTTATAAAAACAATTAATGCTTTATAAAAATAACGATCTATTGTTGAATCCACTGGCTCATTTTTTCACGTTCCGCAGGCGTAGCTTGCAACCATATTTGCATAAACTGGTCTAAAGTACTGCGAGAATTATCTACACTAGTACCTTGCTGTACCGTACTTTGAGTTGATACAGACGGTTGATTCAATGCTGCAATAGTCTGTTGGTTCTGCAACTCAGCATCACCGCTACCGCTGAACACACCACCAATGGCTTTACCTAAACCTGAAAACAACCCACCTTGATTATTACTCATACTTTGCTGACTAGCGATCACGACATCATCTTGCTGCACAGCCAATGTTGGACTTTTGGCATATTCTTTAGCCGCAGTATAATCTTCTGGCTGATTTGGCATGGTTAAACGATAGGTTTGATTGTCAGCCAACTGTGCCGTCACACTGACATTACCTGAACGTAGATAGTCATGCTCATCACGGCGTAAGTCATACAAACGATCATATTTAGCAGTAATCGCATGTTGTCCTGGTGCCAGTGTAAATTGTTTTGTTAGTGGCTGAAAGGCACTCTGTTTGACTTCTTGTCCATTAATTGCAGTGACTTTAATATGATCGTCCACCAATAAAGTGACGTCTGCCTGTGACAGCATAGGGATAGAGCTTGCCCCAATAAGCAGCGTGCTGATAGCCAGTTTTTTTAGCAAAGCATTATTCAGTTTCATAACAGGTTCCATTAATAGTAAAAACGTTTTGGACATAGTAAATGTATTGTAGATAAAACCATCGGACTCTCAATACTAAAAATCAAATGGCATCGTATGTTGGTCCTGATCTGCCGCGTCATTATCAACTTGGGTCTCTTGGGCAATATCAGCCAGCTCTGCTGCAAGCGTTTGCTCATCGATAGTACGCAGCGCATCACTGATGACGGCTTTAGATATGTTATTACGCCCTAGATTAGAGAACATTGGCTGAATGTAATTAAGCACGTCCATCATTGCCCCAATACGGTGTGGTCCTTCTGTGAGCAAATAGTCGAGTATGCGATCATCAAATTGCCAACCGCGTCGACGTAAAATAGACTGCAACAATGCCTGACGATCTGCTAAATCATGCCCATTAGGTACTTTAAACGTAGGAGACTGCGCTAAACGGGTCAATAAATCTCTCAGCTGAAAAGGTAACTCCCCTGCAGGCTTATTGGCGGCAAACAATAACTGACGCTGTCCTTCCCGGCTCCGATTAATCAGATGAAACAAGGCTTCTTGCCACTGACTACTCTGCTCAAGCACTTCTAAATCATCGATAGCAATGAGATCAAAATTCTCCAAAGAGGACAGCACATGCACATCAGCATGAATCAACTCATTAAGTGATAGGCAAATAGCTGACTTATCCATCTCAATGAACGACTCACAAATCGCAGATAGCAAATGAGACTTACCAGTAGCAGGGCTACCAAATAGATACAGCTGACCAATCAGGCCGACATGTAGCTGCCGCACTGCATCAATAATCGACATCCAACCAGGACCGGCAAAGTCACTTAGACTTGCATCATGCTTAATGTCCAGATTGAGACTTAGCTGTGCTTCTGCCATGAATCATCAACTCGTTTTGCGTAACGCAATATAAAAATTATTAATCACTAACTATATGAGAGTAGTACTGATACCGCTTCATACTAACTTACAATATTAGCATGTTGTCTTTTATAGCATCAGTATATCGCAAGATTGCTTTATTGAGACAAACCTTATGTACAACTGACTGCTGATACTGTCAACACTGCGCCTATATATAACATATTTGCAAAATGACTGACAAGTCTTTTACCTATTAAGCCTGATTAACCCTTTTTTATCCTTCTCACAATTCTACTGCCAATTTGTGATAACCACATTACTTTAAAGATAAATGATTTATTTCTTTTCAAAAAGGGTTAACTGCTTGTGACCTTTATAAAAATCTGTCGAACGATAATAAGCAAATAAATGACGGAACAATACGTTAAGTACAGCAGAGACAGGCAACGCAATCAGCATGCCAACGAAA
This sequence comes from Psychrobacter sp. FME13, assembly GCF_014861395.1. Lineage (GTDB taxonomy): Bacteria > Pseudomonadota > Gammaproteobacteria > Pseudomonadales > Moraxellaceae > Psychrobacter. Next base: position 9,300 of record NZ_RRYV01000048.1, read on the forward strand.
CCTAATAAACTTGCCCCCGCCAATACTGAAAAAATAACCCATAACGGCGATAGACCAATCTTATCACCTAATAACAAAGGCTGTAGGATATAACCTTCTGCAGCTTGTCCAATCAAAAACGCACCGGTAATCAACGATAAATAGGTCCAATCTAATCCAAATTGGAATAGGCAAGCAATAATAGCAGCGATAAAGCCAATACCAAAACCTAAATAAGGCACAAAACTTGCGATACCCGCCACCATACCGATGATCAGTCCAAGCTCTAGCCCGATAAGCTGCAACTGCACAGCATAAATGACACCCAATAGAACCATCACCAACAACTGGCCTTTAATAAAAGCCATTAATGCTTGGTCACACTCCTGAGCAATTTGAACGAATTTTTTACTATAAGCAGCTGGAATCGCCATCTTCCACGTATGTAAGCGCTGATCCCAATTGAATAAAAAGTAAAAGGTCAAAATAGGTACTAATACAATGAGACCCGCATTGTTAATAAAGTTCATGCTTGATGAGATAATGTGACTCATCATGGTGCTAGCATCTGCAAACTTATAATTCGTTTGCATATAATCTACCAATGTCTCAGAAAAACCTTTAGATTCTAGCTCTGGTAGACGCATACGAGTGTTGTTAGTGAACCACTCTCGTACCACTTCGTTATACCAATTTAAAACCTTGGGTAAGTAGTCCCATGCCGCTTGCAACTGATTCCACAATGTCGGAATCAACCACCATAGCAACAGTACCATCCCTAAGGTAATAGTCGAATAAACAATGAGAATGGCTATCCAACGTTTGATATATTTCGACAAACGCTTAACCAGTGGATTGAATAAATAAGCCAGTACGAAGGCAAAAACAAACGGTATAATAACGGGCATCATCAAATACAACAAAACCAACACCATTACCAAAGTGGTGACTATAAATAAGCGCCGAAAAAATAAGTCTATTGGTTGGTTCGTCATGACGGATAATCCTACGCTTAAGCTGATTTGAATAGTAATGTGCTTGAATCTTCGATATGGCTTATCGAACCACAACATCATAACAGCAAACAGTTATTGACAATAAATTTAGTGTTAAATTATCGCAAAGTACAGAAAAAATCAGTCATTTTTTGTTGCTTAATTTTTTATTTATCCATTAGGGTCTATTGAATATTCCGATATTAGGGCTACTGGGCGTTAAAAATTCGCTACGTGTTGTCTAAAAAGCAGCCTCTGCCAGTAGCACATTTAGATGTTAAACAGACCCTAATGTCATTCTTCATTAAATATCAGTCAAATATCCGTAAGTTGCTTTGCGAGTAGGGGCTGTTTTTGGGTATAATGCGCCCACTGTATCTATAGTTAATACGATTAAATTAATACGACAAACTCGCTTTTCTACTGACAAACCTTCATTCCCTATAAAATTTGTGAGATGACCATGAGTAACAAGCCTTCTTTAAGCTACAAAGATGCCGGTGTTGATATCGACGCGGGTGATGCACTGGTTCAGCGCATCAAATCAGTGGCAAAAGCCACTACTCGTCCCGAAGTTGTGGGTGGTTTGGGTGGCTTTGGCGCACTGTGCCGCATTCCTACTGGCTACACATCACCATTATTGGTATCTGGTACTGATGGTGTTGGCACAAAACTTAAGCTGGCTTTACAACTCAATCGTCATGACACTATCGGTATCGATTTGGTCGCCATGTGTGTTAATGATTTATTGGTATGCGGTGCAGAGCCATTATTCTTTTTAGATTATTACGCCACAGGCAAGCTAGACGTTGATGTTGCTGCTACTGTTGTAACGGGTATTGGTGACGGCTGTAAGTTAGCAAACTGCTCACTTATCGGCGGTGAAACTGCTGAAATGCCAGGCATGTACCAAGATGATGATTACGATCTAGCAGGATTCTGTGTAGGCGTGGTTGAAGAAGCCGAAGTCATCACTGGTGATAATGTGGCTGAAGGCGATGTACTGATTGCACTAGCATCAAGTGGCGCACATTCAAATGGCTATTCATTAGTTCGTAAAGTCATTGAAGTAAGCGATGTCGATGTCACCACGAGCGATGAACAGTTAGATGGCCAGCCTATCCAAGATGCCCTAATGGCACCTACTCGCATTTATGTTAAAGCCATCAAAGCCTTACAAGATACACTTGGCAGCTCAGCACTTCATGCTATGTCTCACATTACTGGTGGCGGTTTGACCGATAACTTACCACGCGTATTGCCTGAAAGTTTAGCAGCGAGCATCGACACCAACAGCTGGCAGTTCTCAGAGTTATTCACCTGGTTGCAAACCCAAGGTAATATCGAGCAAAGTGAGATGTATCGCACCTTTAACTGCGGTGTGGGTTTTGTGATTGTCGTACCAAAAGACAAAGCAGAAGCCGCCATTAACACTTTAAACGATGCAGGCGAAACGGCTTGGCAATTAGGTGAGATGGTTACACGTGAAGCGGACGCCGTGGTGTACCGTTAATGTCAACATCCACAATATCCGTCAGTACCATGAGCCAAGCCAAAAAACCACTGCGTATTGCCATCTTGGTATCAGGTAGTGGTAGCAACTTGCAAGTCCTAATAGAGGCTATGCAAGCTGGTGCGCTACCGATTGAAATCGTTGGTGTCATTAGTAACCGTGAAGATGCTTATGCCATTACACGTGCTAAAGATGCCGATATTCCAGTGGCAGTACTATCTCACGTTGCTAGCGGCAAACGCATGGGAATCAAAACGTTTGAAAGCCATGCTAGTGAGCAACTAGCGACATGGCAGCCTGATTTGGTAGTACTAGCAGGCTTTATGCGTGTATTGAGTGCATCATTTATCGACAATGCACCAGCACCGATGATTAACCTTCACCCTTCTCTACTTCCTGTTTATAAAGGCTTAGATACTCATCAGCGTGCTATACAAGCAGGTGAGCGTCATCATGGCTGTAGTATTCACGTGGTGACAGCAGAGCTAGATGCAGGAGACGTCTTGACTCAAGCACTGTTACAGGTTAATCAAAAAGATACGGCAGATGGTTTACAGGCACGTGTGCAAAAGCTTGAACATAAGCTACTGCCTTGGACGATTAAACTTATCGCAAGCGGTGTACTCAACTTGAATAATCAAGCCAATGATAACACCTCTGTGTTACCTGCCTTACCTTTAAAGCTTTGGTTGGATGCCTAATTTTTAGGCTATAATTATCCATTTTACACAAAAGCAGCACAAGACACTCTTGTGCTGCTTTTTTATGTGACAACTTTCAACGTAAAAGTTGGTTGTTTTAAGCTATTTATGCTTAAAAAAAATACCCTGCTACTTAATTAATAGCAGGATATTTTAAAAGGCTTGTAATAAAACATGAAAGTTAAGCAGGTGCTTGACCAACAACATGAATGGCTTTGATGTTTACAAATTCTTTAATACCAAAACCACCATGCTCACGGCCATAACCTGAATCCTTAACACCACCAAATGGCAATGCTGGGCTCACCAAATCGTATCCATTGATATAGACCATACCAGTATCAAAATGCTCTTGAGCTAAACTGATAGCCTTATCTTCATCTTTAGAGAATATGGCACCACCCAGTCCATAACGACTGTCATTAGCAATACGGAATGCGTCATCTTCATCTTTAGCACGAATTAAAGACGCTACTGGACCGAATAACTCATCTTTATACGCAGGCTGATCTGGCTTAATGTTTTCCAAGATAGTTGGCGGATAAAAAGAGCCTGGCATATCAGGCACTTCACCACCCAGCGTAACCGTTGCACCTTTACTCACACTTTCTTGTAGCTGCTCATGCAGCTCATCACGTTGCTTGCTACTCGACATCGGACCTACGTCAGTAGACTCATCCATTGGATCACCAATCGTGTAGCCTTTAAACTTCTCAATAATCAAGTCACGGAATTTATCATAAACACTGTCTACAACCACAAAGCGCTTGGCCGCAATACACGTCTCACCATTGTTGTATAAGCGAGCATGTGCACAAGTAGTCGCTGCCAACTCTAAGTCTGCATCTTCTAATACAATAAAGGCATCGTTAGAACCCAATTCCATAACCGTCTTTTTAAGTACTTTAGCTGCTTGCTGCGCTACGGCTCTACCAGCTACATCACTACCTGTTAAGGTCACACCACGTACTTTATTATTTTCGATGACTTGCTCAGACTGATCATGGTTGATAACTAGCGTGCGGAACAGATCATTTGGTAAATCAGATTCATGCAAAATCTTTTCAATCAATAGACCTGAGCCTGTGACGTTTGATGCATGTTTCAGTAAAACACTGTTACCTGCCATCAAATTGGCGATGGTATAGCGGAAAACTTGATAAGCTGGAAAATTCCAAGGCTGGATGCCATAGATAATACCGATAGGATCATATCTTACCAGTCCTTTTTTGATACCTTCAATATCGCGCTCATCTTCAGCAAGTGCGGCAACGCCTTCACTGGCAGTAAAATCACAAATAGCTTTGCATAAATCAACTTCGCCTAAACTGGCCTCAAGTGTTTTGCCACGCTCTTCAGTCATCAACTTAGCCAATTCATCTTTGTACTTCATCAGCGTGTCACCGATAGAGCTGATAACTTTTGTACGTTCTTCAGTACTAACTAGACGCCATTTAGAAAATGCGTGATGAGATGCATCAATAATTTTAGTGACATCACCATCACTCATATAGTTATAATCTTTAATGTTTTTGCCTGTCGCTGGGTTCACAGTAGTAATATCTGCCATGGTTATTATCCTTATTTATTGAAATATATTATTGGTTTGAATTAGCTTGTCATTATTCTTAACGTCCAGTTACCATAACAAAATGCTCAGCCAGTAGTTTTACAAGTTATAAAGAAGTGTTCATAAGATGTTAAAAGTGTGGCTGACTTATTAACTACGCTGAAGTTACGCCTTGCGCCTCGTTTTATTTATAAGCGAAGTGGTTTTGTAAAGGCAGTGGCTTGGTAAAGTTGGACAAATAAAAAAACCAGCCCTGCGGCTGGTTCAATAAATGATTCATGTACATCAACAAACCCTAAGCGATTTAAAACAAATGGTTTATCACAGGGATTTCTTGTGGTGGGTTTTCTTCGTCGTCAACGATTTGGCGGGCCACATGCATAATAAGTTGGCGTAACCAACGATGCGCTGGATGGTGTTGTAATAACGGAGACCACGCCATGGTTAACTCAAATTCAGGAATAAAAAACGGTGGCTCTTCCATCTTAATACTGTCGTTATTGGCCTGCATTTTTGCTACGCGCGTCGGCAATGTAGCAATCAAATCTTTATTTGCTGCAAGCATAGCTGGCATTTGATAATGACGCGTAAAAACGCTGATTTGACGTTTTTGTCCTAAACGTTGCAGCGCTTGATCGATAGATCCTAAGCCGCCAGACTTCTCTGGATTGACACCAAAGCCTACGCCCATACCTGTTTTAGAGACCCAAACATGCTGCGCTTTGAGATAGTTTTTTAGATTAAAACGATTGGCATAAGGACTGTCTGATGACAATAGACAGCTAAAAGTATCACGCCATACTAGCACCTGATGGAAACTTTGCGGTATCTCATTAAAGCGGTTAATCGCTAAGTCAACGCGCCCCTGCTCCATGTCGCGATAAGAGACGTCTGACGGTGTTAAGAAGTCTAAGATAACGTTGGGAGCTTCTGAGCGCAGTGCTTTAACTAGCTTTGGTACCAAAGTCGCTTCTGCATAATCTGATGTCATAATCCGAAAGACGCGAGAAGTGCTATAAGGACGAAACTCCGTACGGGGCTCCAATACTTGTGTCAAATCCGCAAGAATCTCACGGATACGAGGCTGCAACTCTAAAGCACGCTCAGTCGGCGTCATACCTTCAGAAGAACGTACCAATAATGGGTCGTTAAATAGTTTACGCAGACGACGCAAAATATTACTCATCGCAGGTTGGGTAATGCCAAGCTGCTCGGCAGCACGAGTGACGTTTTTTTCTCGTAGCAACACATCTAGGTGTACCAATAAATTTAAATCTACCCGCTGCAAATTCATATAGAGTTCTCTTGGCCTTTGAATAAGTGCCATTATAATCTTGGCATTTTTAGTGCTGTCTTGGCAATGTAGAGCCTAAAACAGCATAATTCCGCTATTTTCCATCTGTTTTTATATCATACTGACTAAGTATAACTTAATATAGCCAATGTAAGGTACTGTTATATATGAATTATAACTTATAAAAATACCAAAGATAAGTATCATAAATTAGATAAATCTTGGTAAGCCAGTTATAGTGAGTCTCATAGATGATTTGCAGCACAAACGATATACCCTAAGTATATACATCGACTATATTCATTTGACGGACACAATTATATAGTATGTTGATGGCTTTCATCGGTAGCATGATCTTATTAATTAATTGTTTATAGATACCACTTTAATCATTTTACAATGATTAGCTTTATCCTATAAACCGCTTATTATTGTAACATCTCTTACTACCAATTATGACACTGAGAGCCAACAAATAGTACAAGCACCTTAGAAATACATGAATCAGACCGACAATCGTTCATATATTACCCATTATTTTTTCACTAGCAAGTTGAGTAAATCCCTTGTATTAGTGACTAAGTTTGGTTAGGGTAAATAAGGCTTTAGCGGATAGCTTGTAATTATGTTTCATCTTATAAGATATCGACAGCATGGATATAAAGTCTAAATGTATGCTTTTATTAGCACACAATCGTCATTACTTAAGCACTTAATTTGTTTTTTACACCCCACCAAGGAGACATAGATGTCAACGGCATATAAATCAGCGATCGATTTAGTACGTGAATTAAAACAAAAACACGGTAACTGGCAGAATATCAGCGAAACCGATGCAGCACGTATGATGTCGCAAAACCGCTTCAAAACTGGTTTAGATATCGCAAAGTATACTGCAAAAATCATGCGTCAAGACATGGAAGACTATGACAATGATACATCTCAATACACCCAGTCTTTAGGTGCATGGCATGGTTTTGTTGCTCAACAAACAATGTATGCTAAGAAAAAATATTTCGGTACGACTTCTAAAACTTATATCTACCTATCAGGTTGGATGGTTGCAGCCCTACGCTCTGAGTTTGGTCCATTACCTGACCAATCTATGCACGAAAAAACGTCAGTACCTAAGCTAATCGAAGAAATCTACACGTTCCTACGTCAAGCAGATGCTAAAGTATTAAACGACTACTTCCGCGAGCTAAACGCTGCCGAAGAAGCGGGTCAAGATACTTCAGCCATCCTAGAGAAAATCGAAAACTTTGATTCACATGTTGTGCCAATCATTGCTGATATCGATGCAGGTTTTGGTAACGAAGAAGCGACGTATCTACTCACTAAGCAAATGATTGAAGCTGGTGCTTGTGCCATTCAGGTTGAAAACCAAGTATCTGATGCGAAGCAATGTGGTCACCAGGCTGGTAAAGTAACCGTACCGCATGAAGACTACATTGCGAAAATTAACGCTATCCGTTATGCATTCCTAGAGCTAGGTGTTGAAGACGGCGTTATCGTCGCTCGTACTGACTCTGAAGGCGCATCACTAACACAAAAAATTCCAGTATCAAATGAGCCAGGCGATCTTGCTTCTAAATACATCGACTTCCTAGAAATGGAAGAAGTGAGCATTGAAGACGCTAACGAAAACGACAGTCTACTTAAGCATAATGGTAAGCTAGTACGTCCAGTTCGTATGCCGAACGGCTTATACAGCTTCCGTGAAGATACTAACATCGACCGCGTTGTTCTTGACTGTGTCACTGCTCTAGAAAATGGCGCTGACCTACTTTGGATTGAAACACCAACACCAGATGTTGCCCACATCAAATCAATGGTAGATCGTATCAAAGAGCAACAGCCTAAAGCGAAGCTGGTATACAACAACAGCCCATCATTCAACTGGACGCTTAACTTCCGTAAGCAAATTATCGCTCAGTGGGAAACAGAGGGCAAAGACATCTCTGCATACAATAAAGATGACTTGATGAGTGCGGATTACGATGGTACTGAGCTTGATGCAGCAGCTGACGTAGCCGCTAAGAACTTCCAACGTGATGCGTCACGTGAAGCGGGTGTATTCCATCACTTAATCACGCTACCGACCTACCACACGACTGCTCTTAGCGTTCACGAACTGGCTAAAGGTTACTTCGGTGAAGAAGGCATGCTTGCTTATGCAGCTGGCGTACAACGTAAAGAAATCCGTGAAGGCATCTCTTGTGTTAAGCACCAAGCAATGGCAGGTTCTGACCTTGGCGATGATCACAAAGAAATCTTCTCTGGTGACAACGCACTTAAAGCAGGCGGCGGCAAGAACACGATGAACCAGTTCTAATCACCGACACTTTATAAGTCAGTGCTAGTTATAAGCAGACACTAGTTATAACTACAAACTAAAAAAGCCGCCCTACAGGATGTAGGGCGGCTTTTTAGTATTTACTGATGCTTTTATTATTATGAGCTTTTTGAGCTTTTTGAGCTTTTTGAGCTTTCATTCTAACTAATGCTTAGCATCCTTGTTATTCATATCTTTACTATCCGTCTCCTTGCTATCAGCCTCTTTAGCACTGCCCGTATTATCGCCTACTTGATTGCTCTTTGTACGCTCTGGATTATAGATACCTTGGTTTTCACCCATCAGATTACGTCGTAAGTGTTCAATACGAGGGCTTTGTCTAAAGAACTTACGATAAATGGTTTTTATCAACCTATAAATGAGATAAAAAATACCAGCAAGCACTACCAACCACCACAATTGTATAACACCAAGTGCGAATGACCTGAGCATACTCCAACCATCTTTGAGTGATTTGTTGACTTCAGTACCAAAACTTGGACGTTCAGCATCTATCAAAACATCTAGGTTTTGAGTGACTTCTTTATAGCTAATGTCTGGCTGGCTAAAAACTAAGTTGATCGTACTGTATTTAACTTTATCAGCGATATCCATCTGCTCAAGCTTTGCCAGCTCTTGTTGCCGGCGCGCAGTATAAGTAGCAGTAATAGCCTCGATATTACTACGTTGGTCTTTATTGTTTTCACTATCGAGTCGCTCTTCGCTAAGCTCGCTTGCCATATCACTGTTTAGCTGACTTACCAACTGCTCACGATAAATATCTAACGTCACGTCTTGCGCTGTAAATTCCTGCTCATTTAAAAAAGCCACTTGCTGCTGCATTTGCTTTAAGAACTTACTGACGTTGGTACGAGGTACCCGAACGGTCATTTCAGCTTGGCGAGTATAAGTAGTGATGGTAATGTTTTTATCACCTTGAACGAAGGTTCTATCACTGCGTGGATAATTGCTAATATTACTGATCGCTACATAACCACCCTGCTGCCGTGTCAATGCCTCAATAGCAGCGCTACTCTTGACGACATCTTTGACGGTAAAGTCTGCACTGGAAGTAATCAGCAGCGATTTACCTTTTATCTGGATATCAGCGACCTGACTACCTAGCGTCTGCTCGCTGTCTCCTGATAAACTTTCAACTGTCAATTCATTGGCTTGGCTGTTAGCCTCTAGCTCTTCAGCCGCCGTTGGTTGTTCGGACATAAGCGCATTTGTATCAGCGGCAACAGATTCTTCACTAGCGTAATCCGATGATTCATCTGATACGCTTTCTGCATAATCCTCAGATTGGCTGCAGCCATTGATTAGTATGACTGACCCCAAGGTAACTGCTGCTAACACTAATGACAAACTATTGGACTGCGAGGGTGTTTTAGGTTTACTTACCATAGAATTTTCGTTCATAATTAAATATACTTTTGTTTGATATTTTGGCTCAATTATAACGCTAATATAATAAAAGTATATTGCTTATAGAAAATAAACACAGGCAATCCTACAAATTTTACTTGTTATTGATTAATAGCTTTCATACGATGGTAGGTAGTTCAATCTGAAAAAGATTAAAGTATATTGAACCGACTATAGACGGATATGGACTGACTACAGTAGCCACTTAACCTGCTTTAAAATAATGGGGAACCATCATGCAAGAGATAGAGTTGAAGTTTTTGGTGCCAGAATCACGGTTAAAAGGCTTGTTGCGTCAAGCGCAAGTTAAGTCCTCACAGATGACACAACTGGCTGCCCATTATTACGACACACCCGATCAACAATTGGCACAGGCAGGTATCGGCTTACGGATTCGTAAAGAAGGCGATAACTGGGTACAAACTATCAAAGCTGGTGGCGATGGGATGGCATCACGCTTAGAGCACAACGCCATATTAGATAATGAACAAGTACAGGCAATGCTTGATACCAACTCCCTTATGCCTGACCTAACGATTTATAAAGAAACGCCTATCGCGCCAGCATTATCCACCTTTAAGCTCAAAAAACTAGCCAAAAAACTCACACCGCTGTACGTCACTGATGTACAGCGCACCACTCGGTTGCTGATAGAAAATAGCGAAGACGAAACGGAAAACAGCATCGAGATAGCCTACGATCATGGCGAGATTATTCATGGTACCGATGATACTCAGCGAGAAAAGATTCAAGAAATAGAGTTCGAACTGGTATCAGGAGATTTAGATTTTTTATTTACGACAGCCAAAACATGGTGTAAGCGCTACAAGCTATGCTTATCTACCGTAACCAAAGCTGAACGTGGTGGCTTACTGATTAATGGACAACCACATAGTCCAGCAGTAAGTACCGACCTGCGTCAAATGAAAATCAATAAAAAAATTAGCATGCCTGCTTTTGTACGAGTAGCCGTGCATAACTGTTTGCTGCAAATATTACCGAATAGCAGTGCTATCGTAGCTGGCAGCACTGACAGTGGGCATATTTTGCAATTACAGACTGGTATTCGCCGCTTACATGCTGTCTTAGAAGTATTTGCTAGCTTCTCTGATGAGATCAATCCTGATTGGCAACCAATACTAAAACAAACCGCCACTCTACTTGGTAGTTATTACGAACTGACTTACCTAGCCCACCATATCGACCCCGAACTACAGGCACATGGCGCACCTGCAACGAATTGGATGACTGACATTGAAACTCTCAAAATCCAGCCTATTGACGCAGTCAGCGCCAATGATTTTCAGCTAACTTTGCTAGAGTTGATTGCCTTTACTATGAGCAATGCAAGCCTTGATCCTCAAGCCAACAAGCTGGCGATCGAACCACTAATAAAAGCCATATCCCAACAGCATGACAGTCTACTAAATATAGATGAGACTATTACGAAAGAAAGTGGCAGCGACATAGAAACCATTGACGCTGATAGCTCTGATACAGGTGGCATTGAGGAACATGAGGTTCATATAAAAAACAGTAACCAAGCAACAGATGAGTTGCGTAATCAATTAACAGCATTACACTACATCACTGAAATAGCCTCACCCCTACTGCACAAAAAATCGTTTAAAAAGAAAACCAAACGCAGCCTAAAACGTCTGATCAAAGAACAAAAAGCATTGAAACATTACCATAATCACCTTCGATATCAACAGTATTATCAACTTAAATCAGCGACAGATCATAATGCGCTTTATGGTGCTGGCTGGTTTTCAGCCAAATTGAACAACAACGCTAATGTCGTTTAGGTTATATTAGTCATGGTGATACAAGGCCTCCACAATATAAATATAATCAGTGAACTACTAAACCCCTACGGTGCAGCCCTCTGAACCGCCCCGGGATTGTCGGAGACCTAATATTCTGAGAGAATACGACAATGAAAACACGACATTATATGACCCCTGCCGTCAAATCCGTACACATAAACTTGGGAGATTTTAATTACGCAGCCTGACGATAATAATCAAACCACACCTGTCTTGGTGATTTATAGCCCAAACCCTTTTGAATTCTAGTCTGATTGTAGTACAGCTCGATGTATCTAATAATATCGTTGATCGCTGCAAATCTAGTCTTATAATCCTGATGATATACCAGCTCGTTCTTTAAAGTGCCCCAGAAGCTTTCTATTGGAGCATTGTCGAAGCAATTACCTTTAGCGCTCATTGAACCTGTAAACTGATGCTGCTTAACGATCTTGTGGTAGGCATGGCTGCAATACTGGCTGCCTCTGTCAGAGTGAACGATTAGCCCTTTGTTTGGACGTTTATTCCTGATGGCCATGTTCAATGCGCGACAGACCAAATCTGCGGTCATGCGTTTGTTAATAGCGTAACCGACCAGCTCTTTGGTATATAAGTCTTTGACCCCTGCTAAATACAACCAGCCCTCATTCGTCCAGATATAGGTGATGTCGCTGACCCACGACTCGTTAGGGCGCTTAGCATCAAACTTCTGATCCAGTACGTTTGGATAGACCAGCTTGTTGTGATTGGAGTCGGTGGTGACTTTAAAGCGCTTATGACTACGACATTTAATGCCGTGTTGCTCTTTGATGCTTCTTACCATATACAGGCTAATG
>NZ_RRYV01000049.1 GCF_014861395.1 Psychrobacter sp. FME13
GCATTGCCACGCGATATGATAAGCTCAAAGATAGCTATGCAGCAGCGGTAATGCTCGCTTGTGTCTTTATCTGGTTGCCCCTGATTTGAATTCTATACACACCCTAGTGTCTAATGAGATATATACGCCCATAAGAGGATTGTCAGGTGATGCGGTAGTTGCGTCTCGCTTCATCGCCCAGTCGGCTGAAAAAGGATCATGGCCCGAGGTAATGTGTGCCACGCAATCAGGTCTTGAACAACAAAGGCTTTATGGGCCTACAAAGCGCGCGCAAACCGTTGGGGCTATTGGAATGTGTCCATTAGATAAAGTCGCTTTGGATGAGACGCTAGCCACCAAGCTTTGGTCAGTGTCTGAAGAAAAAACATCGTTTAACTGGGCGCTATAAATGATTTATTAACCTCAATGTTATAACAGGGGTTGCAAAATAAAAAAATCCTTGTATAATTTGCATCTGGTGGCTCCATTGGTAGCCTCGCAACATTGTTCTATGAATCCCGCCAGGACCGGAAGGTAGCAACGGTAATAGTCACAGTGTGTGCCGAGGATGTGCTTTTGGAGTCGCTTTTTTTTGCCTAAAATTTGATAATTGGTTTTATAATCAGTCAGAAATACTCGTATTATGTATTAAGCCCTTCATTGTAAAGGGCTTTTTTTTGCGTGAATTTTATTCGTTTTATCGTTCGATTTCTTATTTGATTTCAGGATTTCAGTGATTAATGAAGTTTCATTGATTAATATGGGTTAAAATACAATATATTAACTTTTTAGTAACATTAGCGTGTGTTGAATGTTTGTCTATGATGGATGTAGGTTCTAACTCCAGAAGTGACTGTACAACATGCCCTAATAACAATACGAAACGTTGTGGAATCCTATTATGAAAATGTTTGTTTGGCTGTTTATTGCAGTTGTGGTGATATTGGTTGTATTTGGGGTATCTATATTTAATAAATTGGTACGTGCGCGTAACCAAGCAAAAAATGGTTTTTCTCAGATTGATGTTCAGCTAAAACGTCGCCATGACTTGATTCCAAATCTAGTGGAAACGGCTAAGCGTTATTTGACGCATGAAGAAGAGACGCTCACTCGTGTAATTGATGCACGTAATCATGCCCAAAGCTTGCAAGATTCAAGCAAGCATCAGCCAGATTCAATGGAACATATGGCATTGTTTGCTAAAGCAGAAAGCATGTTGTCCAAAGCTCTAGGGCAATTTTCCGCTGTCGTGGAAGCGTATCCTGAGCTAAAAGCGGACAGTGTGATTAAAGAGCTGATGGATGAGTTGACCAATACCGAAAACCGCATTGGTTTTGCGCGTCAGCATTATAATGACAGTGTGATGTTTTATAATAACGATCGCGAAGTGTTTCCAAACAATCTGGTTAGCACGACTTTTGGCTTTCGTCCATTAAGTCAGTTGGTGTTTGAAGATAGAAAGGCGATTGCTCAAGCACCTGTTGTTAATATGGGCTGATATTCACATGCGTTTGTGTGTTTAGCATGCGTTTATGTGTTTATTTAATATAAAGCTTAGGCAATACAAGGTTTAGGTAAGACAATCAGATGGATTTTTTTGGTGAACAGCGCACACGTACTCAGCGTAGCCTCTTGCTTTATGGGCTATTTTTTCTCATTGTCTTTGCGCATATAGCGGTGGCACTTGGTGTCATGGTGCTGTTGCTCACGGTATTTACGGGCGGTATTTATCACTGGGCGCTAGTGCTGGTCATTCTTTGGACGCTAGGCAGTTTCGCTGGCGGTAGTTTTTTAGAATATCGTCGCTTAAAAGCGGGTGGTCGCTCTATTGCTCAGCGTGTTGGTGCGGTGCGGCTATTTATTGATGACAGTCAAGATGCTTGGGAGCACAGCCAAGGTGTTGCTCATCAGCATGAGCCTGTGCAAAAGGTTCGCTACAGTGCACGCCATATTGCGGTGCGTGATGAGCGTGATTTTCCGCCAACCTATCGACGTTATTATGAGATTGCGCAACAGCTGGCCATTGCCTCGGGTTTAACCATGCCGATTTTGTATGTGCTCCCCGAGGAGCAAGGCATCAATGGCTTTGTGGCGGGTCGACACAGTCAAGATATGGTGTTGGTCGTGACTCAAGGGGCGCTTGATAAACTGTCTGATGAGGCATTGTATGGACTTATTGGTCATGAGTATGGTCATATTTTGCATGGTGATGCCAATTTTAACTTACAGCTGATGGTGGTGCTGGCAGGCCTACAGATACTGTATGACTGGAGCGACCCTATCGGTAATGACAGTTATTTTGGTAATGACAATTATTTTGATAATACCGTCAATCAAAATTTTGTTTTATCACAACAATCTATCGATCGTCATGCTCGCAGTACTGAAAATCAGACGGCAAGTTTTACCACTCATAGTGAATGGGTGGCGTACTGGCAGAATCAGTCACAAAATCAACAAGCCACCGCAAATATTCAATCGAGATGGCTACAAAACAAACCAGTAGTAGACCGTCAAGCACCTCGTGGTGTGTGGACGTTGTTATTGCATGGGATGAGCTTTTCGAGTATGGCAAGCGCTCAACTCATCAAACACAGCTTTAACCGTCAGCGTGAGTTGCTCGCCGATGCGACCAGTGTACAGTTGACACGCTCTCCTGCGATCATGGAAACCTTAAAAGCCATTCATCAAGATTCGCTAGGTTCACGATTAACAGGTATTACTGATATCAACGGACTCAGCCATTTTTTCTTTGCCAGCAGTGGCACGGACTTAGGCGATGTCTCTTGGTTTGCCACGCATCCTAGTTTGTCTGAGCGTATGAGTGCCATCAATGAGAATGCTTATCACAAGTTTTCTGCCCAAGTTGCCAAAGAAAAGCGCATCAATCAAAAAAAGGTAAAAGAGATATACGAGCAGCGCAGGCTTGGCGATTGGGGAGCAATAACAGCCAATAGCCTAAGCAATAAAGCAAAACTTAATAAACAATCACTTCAATCTCAATCATTATCTAATCAAGAGATGAATAATGAGTTAGAGGCAGAGAAAGGCCTTGAGTTTGTGATCGAACAAGATGTTGTTGTTGACGGACGATTGCAGGTGCAAGCAGAAGATATTGGTACTCTTAAACAGCTAAAACCGTGGCAAGCACAACCTGATAGTGATTTGCCGGTAGCAGACTTGATCAGTATTGATGATATTAAAAAGGTCTCATTACCACAGTATGTACTTAATCACAGCCATCATCCGCTAGGAGCGCAAGCCTTAATTGAAGCGGTGATGCTATGCCATCAAGGTCATGCACTAGAGGTGACGGCTTCTTATGACTTAGCCGATATTTGGAGCAAGATTGCGACTGATGCCATAATTACAACTAACATAACAAAGAGTGATAACCAAACGAAAATTTTGCCGCACACAATAGATAATAAATTGATAGAGAGTGTGGCGACAATGGACCGTCGCTTAGATAGCGTACTCATCACAACGGCACTAAAAAAACTAAGCCAACATGACTTATCATCGAGCATGATTGAAACATTACGTCAGCAGCATGAAAGCAGTCACAGCAATAAAAGCCATCAGGATTATAGTCAGCAAGCAAAATATCGTACGATGCTGACACGCTACCAACAGGGTATTATGGCCCTGATCAATCATCAGTTGAGCGCTGACTTAAGTAAAGTGCTGGCAGATAAGATGACCGATGAAAGCGCTGATATTGAGAATACAGATGTTAAGAGTAATGTGTCTCAGGCCCATTCTATTTTGTCATTATGGCAAGCGTTGCACTTACAGCCGCTGCTATCGATACTGTCAATGGTGCTGGGTGACCAGCCGTTGAATGCAGATAAAAGTAAGTCATGGCAGTATACATTGCAAACTGGTGCAAACGATATATATGCGCAGCTCGATCCTTCTGGTCAGATATTTGTCGGACTGGATAGTGTGGAAAAAACGATGCTTGCTCTATTGGCCTATCGTTTGTCAAAAGATGTCAAAGGCCAAATGATCTCAGAGCGCCATAGTTCAATGCTCGGCTATAACGATGCTAGTGTGACTCACTATATTGTAGACTTACGTCGCCATGCACGATTGATTGATATTGACTTAGCCGCTGTGAGCGATGCAAACTTACAATGGCTGTTATTAACCACGCAGAGCCTGAACAGTATCCAGTTATTAGCATTGATAGAGACTGTACCTACATTTGTATCTGCTACAACAGCAGATACATGTGATGATAATGATAAAGAGAAGCAACAGGGAAGCGATCAAATAGATTATAATAACGTGACTGATAATTCTTACACTTATATCCATTATCAACAATGGCTGAGTACATTACATACCGTGATGTTACATGATACGATAGTCAGTCAAGATGAGTATGACTGTTTGATGCTATTGGCTGATCGCTGGTTGGGTATTCGCAAGCTGTTTTGAATGAGCGAAGTGCGTAGGCATTGCTTGACTTGTACTGGGCTGGCTAGATATTGCATGATCGAAGTTATTATTTGATGTTTTTTATACAAATATTCTGTAAACCCATTTTAGACGAGTAGGATAGTAGAGAAACATGAGTGACATTGCAGACCCGCTAACAGTATTGCAACATCGTATGCAGCAGCGTCAGATTTTAGCGATGATGGGTATCAATCAGTGGGTACAGCCAAGCTCCAACACTATCGATATGGCAGATATTGCTGCGCCTACTATTCCTGACTCTATCGTTGATAGGTCGGCTCAGACTGCGTCGTCTGCTACGAGCATTGCACAACCAATTATTGAACGTCAAAGTAATGCTGCTGCGAACGCTGAAACGTCGAATATAGCATCTGCTGATACTATATCAGCTGTCATTGATGATGAATCTATTAGTAACTATTATCATGATGCTAGTGATGCAGGCTTAACACAACCGCATGAACAAAGTCCTGTCAATTATAGCTTTGATAGCAGTACTCCTGATGTGGCGGTTCGACCCCTAGTAGAACACATCGTGCAGCAAACAACGGCTTCTATTGAACAATCCTCTCTTTCTATTTCTAATAGTATAGCCAACGATGATGGCTTAAAAAAAGTAGCCCCTTTTGACTTGCAAGGAGGGCGCTATGGTGACTGGGTAATATTAGTTGATATCCAAGCACTCAATAATGACAGTCAAAAGCTATGGCAAAACATCACTCAAGCACTATCAATCGCTTGTGAGGCCACATCTTTCCCCATTTGTGAAGGCATGGATACCGCTGAGCTTGCCAACGCCAGCCTTGCAGGATATGTCTTTAAAATCGGCCGCAGCGAAGAAATACAAGTAGTAGCATTGACTGAACTGCCTGAAGGGCTTGAGCATCCGACACTTACTGCTGTGCCCACGTTAGATGAGATGCTTGCCGATAGCGGGTTAAAACGTCAGCTTTGGGATAAACTATCTGGTTAAGCCGGCTTGTCATCATAGGTGCGGTGATAAACTATCAGCATAAATTGTTGGCAAGAACAAAACAGATATTAGAGAATAAAAACAACGAAAATCACTGTTAAAGTGATTTTAATCAATAACCTTTACGCTCCAACAAACAACGATGATTTCATCATATTTAGGATAATGATTATGACCACCACATCAACTATCAATACTGCCGCTCCTAACCGTGTGCCTAATTTTTCAGCGGGACCTGCTACGATACCGACTGCTGTATTATCACGCGCGCAAGATGAGCTGCTTGATTGGCAGGGCAGTGGTATGTCGGTCATGGAAGTCAGTCACCGTAGTAAAGAGTACGTCGCCATTACCGAAAAAGCGGAATCGAAATTGCGTTCGTTGATGGACATTCCAGATAATTATAAAGTGCTATTTTTACAAGGCGGTGCCAGCTTACAGTTTTCAGCGATTCCATTGAATCTATTGAATGGCGGACGCGCAGATTATCTAACCACAGGCGCTTGGTCAGGCAAGGCAATCAAAGAAGCCGATCGCTATGCCAAACTGGGTTTGGGTGAGACGAATGTGGTCGCAACAGGCAAAGACAGTAACTTTACCGATGTGCCTGATCAAAGTGAATGGCAATTGAGTGACGATGCGGCGTATTTTCATTATTGTGCTAATGAGACCATTCATGGTTTACAGATATTTGAGCCACCACAAGTTGATGCGCCTATTATTGCCGACATGTCTTCTTGCATTTTGTCACAACCGATTGATGTTTCTAAGTTCGGTATGATTTATGCTGGTGCGCAAAAAAACATTGGTCCAGCAGGATTGATTATTGTGATCATTCGTGAAGATTTATTGGGGCAGGCAAGTGAGTGGTGCCCGCTACTGATGAACTACGAGCATCAGGCCGAAAAACAATCTATGTCAAACACGCCAGCGACATATTCTTGGTACTTGGCAGGACTGGTCTTTGATTGGCTAGAAGAGCAGGGCGGCGTTGCTGCTATTGGCAAGATTAATCAGCAAAAAGCAGACTTACTCTACAAGACGATTGATGACAGCGATTTTTATAACAACCCAGTAGCCATTCAGCATCGTTCTATTATGAATGTGCCATTCACGTTGGCAGATAGCAGTCTTGACCAAGTGTTTTTAGAAGAGTCAGCCGCTGCAGGTTTGATGAACCTAAAAGGTCACCGTGATGTGGGCGGTATGCGTGCCAGTATCTATAATGCCGTATCACTAGACTGGGTACAGCAACTGGTGGACTTTATGATAGCGTTTGAGAAAAAGCACGCTTAAATAGAGGTTGGCTTTAGACAGTGAAAGGCGTAACTTTTAGGAGTTGCGCCTTTTTTATTGAACACGCCCTAATCAATTGTGTTTCTATCAAGTCAGTCGTTTGTATGACAGCGTACTTAACACGGTAAACCATTAGGTTAAAAAACTTAAATTTGTTATGATGAAATTTTGCGTTACGTATCATTTTTAGTGAGTTTTGCATTGAGCTGTAATTTCTAGAAAAATTCTAAATATATTCATTGGTTTGGCACAAGGGCTTGTTATAACTTTATTATGATAAAAAACACCATGCTAAAAACTGTGTTATTGGTAGCTGTCGTGGGATGGGCGCCTATCAGTAACGCAGTACCAATCACGACTACTGCGCTCGGTCATAATAGTCCTACTAACTATATTGACGCGCCATTTATGCCATATGCCAATCCAAATGCGCCGACAGGTGGTACGCTATCGCTTGATACGCGCGGCACTTTTAACGCTGCTAATAAGTGGATGACCACTGGTGTGGCGATGGCTGGTACAGATTATCTATATGATACTCTGATGACGGGCTCATTAAATGAAGCTTTTACGATGTATCCGCAGCTAGCAAGCAAGGTCACTTATGATCCTGATGATACCAGCTGGATTGTTTATCATATCAATTCTGATGCGCGATTTTGGGATGGGTCACCAGTCACTAGCGATGATGTTAAAGCCACTTTTGATGCGCTATTGAACAAAGGGCCGATGTATATCCGTAGTTATTTGGGAGATATTAAAGAGGTTCAAGTGGTAGATAAGCAACGAGTAAAGTTTGTCTTTGCTTCTGCTGATAATAAAGAAATTCTGTTAACGGTCGGGCAGTTTCCTATTTTTGCCAAGTCTTCTATCGATACTGGTTTTGAGAAAATCACGTTAACACCACTGATGGGCAGTGGCCCTTATAAGCTAGGTCGAGTCGATGCGGGACGCTCCGTGAGCTATCTGCGTGACCCTAACTATTGGGGACGTGATCTGATGGTCAATCGCGGTCGTTATAACTTTGACATGATTAAGTTTGTGTATTATCAAAGTGATGAAATTGCGTTTGAAGGTTTTAAGTCCGGTCAATATCGTTTCCGTCCTGAAAATAAAGCGTCTAATTGGGCAACCGGTTATAACTTCCCTGCGGTAAAATCAGGGCTGATTAACAAAGAGACGATAAGCAGTCAAAATCCAGTAGCGATGCAAGGTCTGGTGATGAATATGCGTCGGCCAATCTTTCAAGACATTCGTGTTCGTCAAGCATTAACCGCGGCTTATGATTTTGAATGGATGAATAAGACCTTATTTCATGGACAGTATGAACGTTTGCAGAGCTTCTTTCATGGTTCAGAGCTTGCGGCAACTGGTAGACCATCAGGCGACGAGATGGCAGTACTTACTCCTCTATTAGCTAAGCTTGAACCAGTGCAACGTCAGGCAACATTAGCTGCGTGGCAATTACCCACTACCGACGGAAAGGGTTTTAATCGTCAAGGGTTGTTAAAAGCACGGCAGCTGCTGCTAGATGCTGGCTTTTACTATAACGATATGAAGCTATATCAGCCTGATGGACAGCTCGCTCAAATTGAGATTTTGATGACAGGCGAAACCATGGGACGAGTATTGTTGCCTTATATTCGTAACTTAAAGCGTTTAGGTTTTGACACGACCTTGCGTCAAGTGGATAGCCCGCAATACTATGAACGCATGCGCAATTTTGATTATGATATGGTCGTTGTCGTTGATGTCTTTGCTCAAAGCTTGTCTCCAGGTGCCGAACAAGCCGGTTTTTGGGGCAGTTCGGCTGCCGATCAAGCCGGTAATAGAAACACAGCGGGTATTAAAAATGAGGTAATTGATACGGTAATAGAAAAATTAGGCAACGCTCATAACCGTGATGAGATTGTGTTATACACCCAAGTGCTCGACCGCTTATTACGGGCAGGTTATTATCTGGTGCCGTTATATGGCAAGTCAGGTACCAATGTCGCCTATTGGAATCAATACCGTCACACTGAAAAACTGCCTACCAATGCCGTGGGTATTGACTACTGGTGGACAGATAAGGCAGCAGAAGCGCGCGTTAATGCTTATTTAAAGCAGTAAGTAGCTGTTTAAAATAGTGTCTGTTTAAGACGATAGCTATTTAAAACGGTAAAAGCTAACAATTTTGAAGGTTAAAGCATTTCACAAAGATATCTGATAAACAAGCAACAAAGATAACTATTCGTAAGGATTCACCATGAGTATTCGTATCCACCCGATTAAAGCGTTCAATGACAATTATATCTGGACATTGATTAATGAAAATAATAAGCAAGCGATTGTCATTGATCCAGGTCAAGCTGAGCCTGTCATTGCCTACTTAGAAGAAAACAATCTAGAGCTAACGTCTATTTGGACCACGCATCATCATCACGATCATATTGGCGGTGTTGAAGAGCTACAAGAGGCTTACCCGATGACGCATTTGGTTGCGCATACTGAGCATAATGTCGATGAAGATCAGACAATCAAAGACGGCAGTACGGTAAGTGCTTGGGGTTGTTCGGCACAAGTTTGGGACGTATATGGTCACACAGCGAGTCACGTAGCCTATGTTTTAGATATCGATGGGCTCAAACATTGCTTCTGCGGTGATACGCTATTTAGTGCGGGTTGTGGTCGGGTATTTACTGGTACGATTGAGCAGCTGCATGACAGCTTTAAGCGTTTGAATAGTCTAGCGGCTGAGACGCTGTTATATCCTGCACATGAGTATACGGCCAGCAATTTACGCTTTGGCCTATCGATTGAACCCGCTAATGAAGCAATGCAGCAAGCACTCGCTTATGCACAGGAACAAACAGCAGAAGGTATTCCAACATTGCCTGTGACCCTAGAGCATGAGCGTCTGGTTAATGTATTCTTACGTACACAAGAACCAAGCGTGATAGCAGGTGTGAAGGCTAAAATGAATCTCGACGACGATAAGTCTTTGACTGTATTTGCCGCTTTACGTGAGCTCAAAAATAATTTTTAGCCAAATTTTCCGTTGTTGTCTCTTTCATTATGTTAGGAATCTGCTGTTATGGGTCGTTATATCCTAAAAAGATTGCTGCTGATATTACCGACGCTTTTTTTAATCTTGCTCGCAAATTTCGTCATTGTGCAAGCAGCTCCTGGCGGCCCTGTTGAGCAGCAGCTCGCACTTATTGAGCAAGGCGCAAAAGACAATGCGCTGGCTGGTAATATTGGTGCGGGCAGTGCAGGTGGTAATAGCAGTACTTATCAAGGGACGCGCGGCTTATCAGAAGACATGGTAGCGGCTATCAATGCCCAGTATGGCTTTGATAAATCGGCACCTGAGCGTTTTTGGTTGATGCTAAAGAATTATGCTCAGTTAGATTTTGGTACATCGTTTTTTAAAGGTCAGTCAGTAACCGACCTGATTGTAGAAAAACTGCCAGTATCAATATCGCTTGGGTTATGGAGTACGCTGCTGATTTATATGATAGCGATTCCACTTGGGGTCTATAAAGCTATGCACCATGGTTCAGGAATCGATAAAGCAACGGCTATGCTGCTTGCGATTGGACATGCGATACCTGTATTTGTCTTTGCTATCATACTATTGGTGTTCTTTGCTGGGGGCAGCTATTGGAATATTTTTCCGCTACAAGGCCTTACCTCAGAAAACTTTGACCAACTCAGTGCACTGGGTAAAGTGAAGGATTATTTTTGGCATTTGGCGTTGCCTCTATTGGCAAGTACGGTAGGTGGCTTTGCTGGCTTGACTTATTTGACCAAGTTTAGCTTTTTAGAGGAGCTTGGCAAGCAGTATGTGTTGACTGCCCGTGCTAAAGGTTTGGGAGAGCGTCAAGTTTTGTACGGGCATGTTTTTCGTAATGCCATGCTAATTATTATTGCAGGTATTCCAGCGGCTATCGTTGGGATATTCTTTGCGGGTAATTTTCTGATTGAGATTATCTTTAAATTAGATGGTTTAGGTCTGCTTGGTTTTGAAGCCATTCAACAGCGCGATTATCCAGTAATATTTGGCACCTTGTTTATATTTACTTTAGTGGGGTTATTATTACAGTTAATTAGTGATTTAAGTTATCACTTGATTGATCCTCGCATTGATTTTGAGGGGCGCTAATGTCAGATAATATGTCCAATTATTCGCCATCTTCAAATGAAACGCCTGTTTCTACAGCAATAAAACAAAAAAAACGTCGCCTAAATCCTATTTGGCAAGCGCGTCTAAACCGTTTCCGTCGCAATCGTTTAGGCGTTGTATCACTGTTTATGTTTACGCTGATATTTATTATTTGTATGGCTGCCAATGTGATTGCCAATGACAAGCCGTTGTTAGTGCAGTATCAAGGCGATTACTATTTTCCAGTAGTCACAGCGTATCCTGAAACGACTTTTGGTGGTGTGTTCGAGACTGAAGCCAATTACAAAGATCCTGCGGTGCAAGCTTTGATTGACGATCAGGGTTTTTATATTATGCCGCTCATTCCTTTTGCCGATCAGACGCCCAATGTTGAATTGGGTATTCCTTATCCAGCAGCGCCCAACGCTCAAAACTGGCTTGGTACCGATGATTTGGGGCGCGATGTATTGGCGAGGATAATTTATGGATTACGGGTGTCTTTATTGTTTGGTTTGGCATTGACACTTGTAGGCGCATTGATTGGTATCATCGTTGGTGCGATACAAGGATATTATGGAGGTTGGGTGGATTTGGTGGGGCAAAGGTTTATGGAAGTGTGGGGTGGTATGCCTCAACTGTTCATGATTATTATTTTGGTGAGTCTCTTTAGCCCTAGTATTACTATGCTGTTTGCATTGATGTTGTTGTTTGGTTGGATGAACTTAGTCGGTTTGGTACGAGCGGAGTTTTTACGTGCGCGTAACTTTGATTATGTGCGTGCCGCCCGTAATCTTGGGGTGTCGGACAGTCGCATCATGCTAAAGCATATTTTACCTAATGCGTTGGCCTCAAGCTTATCGCAATTACCTTTTATCTTAACAGCCAATGTCATCGCTTTGACGTCATTAGACTTCTTAGGGTATGGCTTGCCACCGGGCTCACCATCACTCGGTGAGTTGATGGTACAAGGTAAAAACAACCTAGATGCACCTTGGTTGGCCTTATCAGGGTTTTTTAGTTTAACCTTTATTTTATCGCTGCTGATATTCGTTGGTGAAGCACTGCGTGATGCTTTTGATCCGAGACGTTCTTAATATGACTATAACTAATGAGCCAAACAATCGACCAGATAAAAATCATGGTCACGAACGAAATAAAGCAATATTGACAGTAGATAGACTCAATATCTCTACCGATACAGGCGTGGCTTTGGTTGATGAGTTGTCTTATGAGATAGCACAAGGGCAAACGCTAGCCATCGTTGGTGAGTCAGGGTCTGGCAAGTCTATTTCCAGTTTGGCCTTATTAGGACTACTACCGGACAATTTAGTCATTAGTGGCAAGGTGCAGCTGACAGGTTCAGCAGGCATGACAACATTGCCGATAGCCAAGGATAAAGGGCGAAACACGGCATTGCGGACTATCCGTGGGCAACGTATAGGTATGGTATTTCAAGAGCCAATGACAGCTCTTAATCCGTTACATAGCGTAGCCAAACAAATTGCCGAGTCACTGCGTTTAAGTGGTGTTCCAAAAAAGCAATGGAGAGAAAAAAGTATTGCTTTGCTTGATGATGTCAATATTGCTGATGCTGCCGATAAGTTAGACCGTTATCCGCATGAGTTGTCAGGTGGTCAACGACAGCGCGTTATGATTGCGATGGCATTGGCGCAGCAGCCCGATATTTTAATTGCTGATGAGCCGACGACTGCGCTTGATGTGACGTTGCAGCATGAGATTTTGGATCTGTTGAACAAGCTTAAGCGTCAGCATAATATGGCAATGCTACTGATTAGTCATGACCTCAACTTAGTCAGGCGTTATAGTGACGATGTCATCGTTATGCGTCAAGGAAAGACGATTGAACAAGGTAAAACGGCTACTGTGTTTAGCAAACCCAAAGCGGAATATACGCGCACGCTTATTCAGCAGGACTTTGGACATGCACTGAATTTGGTGGTTGATAGTGAAGATTCACCAGCTGTCGTATTGGCAGTCAGAAATCTACAGATACAGTTCCCGATTGAAAAAAAACTGTTTGGTGGTACGAAGCGTTGGTTTGATGCAGTTAATGATTTGGATATGACGTTATTGAAAGGTCAAGCATTGGGTATTGTAGGGGAGTCTGGCTCTGGAAAAACAACGACAGCACTAGCCTTAAGTCAGCTACTCGCTAATCAAGCGCGTGTCAGTGGGCAAATAATGGTCAATGGACAAGATATTGAGGCATTATCAAAACGTGAGATGCGTCATTTTCGCTCACAAATTCAAATGGTGTTTCAAGATCCGTTTGCCAGTATCAATCCTCGTATGACAGTGATGCAAATCGTTGAGGAAGGATTGCTAGTACAGGGTGTCGACAAGATCGCTCGTCAGCAGGCAGTCATAGAGAGTCTGGCTACTGTGCACCTGCCTATCGAGTTTGCACAACGTTATCCGCATGAGCTGTCAGGCGGTCAACGGCAGCGTGTGGCACTAGCACGGGCACTGATAATGCAGCCAAGTTTATTAATACTAGATGAACCGACTTCTGCACTTGATAGCACCACGCAGGTGACTGTGGTGAGATTACTACGTGAAATTCAGGAAAAATTGCAAATTAGCTATGTATTCATCAGCCACGATCTAAAAGTAGTGCGTGCGTTATGTCAACAGATAATGGTACTAAAACATGGTGTGTGCGTGGAGTCTGGACAGACTGAAAATATCTTTAATAATCCTAAACATATTTACACTCAGCATCTAATACAGGCAAGTCACACGTAATTCAAAAACTATTGTTTAGTTAAATTACGTAATATTTAAATCACGTTAAATTTTTATAACAAAACAGGCGTATTGTAGTCACATAACCGAGTTATTATAATTGTACACACAACATTACTCTTAGGAAATCCTGATGAACCGCACATTACAAACCAGAGTTGCTGCTGTTGTAGTGGCAGTAAGCAGTACTCTTTTTGTGGGCTGTGCAGCCACTGAAACGACGGCAAAGACCACGCCAACGTCTGAAAACCCTTATGCACCGACAGATCCTAATTTGGCAGTGGCGACAGTAGCTGGTGGTTGTTTTTGGTGTGTCGAAGCGGGTTATGAGAAGATTCCTGGTGTGGTAGAAGTAGTCTCAGGTTACACAGGTGGTGAGACCGAAAACCCAACATACAAACAAGTATCAGCGGGTGGCACTGGCCATACTGAAGCGGCGCAGGTTTACTATGATCCTACGGAAATCACCTATGAGGGTATAGTACAGGCATTATGGCGTATCGCTGATCCCACTGACGCTGAAGGTCAGTATGTAGACCGCGGTACCCAGTATCGTCCTGCTATCTTTTATAATAATCAGCAAGAAAAACAAACAGCAGAAGCGGCAAAACAGGCATTACAAGATTCTGGTGTGTATGAGAAGCCTGTGGTGATAGAAATTGTTCCTGTCAGTACTTTTTATCCAGCAGAAGAGTATCATCAGGACTATTATAAAAAGAATCCAATTCGCTATAAAGCCTATACTTTTAATTCTGGTCGTTATCAGTTTATCGAAAGCGTCTATGGTAAAAACTATCAGTTAGACTTTAGCCAATTTAAACCTGATGCAGATAGCGTAGAAAACAGTAATGTTTCAGCCAGCTCTACAAATACTAAGATGACGACTGGCTTTAATGTGGATACGTTTGTAAAGCCTGCACAAAGCGAATTGAAAAAATCGCTTAATGATATTCAGTACAAAGTTACTCAAGAAGAAGGTACTGAGCGCGCTTTTGATAATGAATATTGGGATAACAAAGAATCTGGTCTATATGTCGATGTGATATCGGGTGAGCCACTGTATTCTTCTCGCGATAAATACAAATCTGGAACAGGTTGGCCAAGTTTTACTCGTCCATTGAGTACAGACATGGTCGTTGAAAAAGAAGATAGAGGTATATTCTCTGTTCGTACCGAGATACGCAGCCGCTATGCTGACTCGCATCTAGGCCATGTATTTGATGATGGCCCTGCACCGACAGGTAAGCGTTATTGTATGAATTCAGCCTCGCTGCGTTTCATTCCATTGGCAGACATGGAAAAAGAAGGTTACGGTGATTGGATCGATGAAGTAACGCCAATCGCTTCTTAAATATTGATAAAACTAAAATAAGAAAAGGACGCATTAGCGTCCTTTTCTTTGTTTGTAATATTATGTCTAACATTGTTTCTAGTGTGGTTTTTAATACTTAATTAGGGTCTGTTGAACATTCAAATATTAGGACTGCTGATCGCTAAAATCGCATCAAACTAGGCGTAAACCGACGATAATGTCGAGACCTTGGCTAGGTTTATAACAACGTTTGGGGTGATTTTAGCCTCAGCCTTTCAGGGCAGGGCTATTTTTTGCCAATACATGGCGAAATTATCTAACCTAGAACGACTAGGTATCAAAAATTTCACTGCGTATTGGCAAAAAATAGCTACTGCCAGTACCACATTTTAATGTTCAACAGACCCTAATCTTAGCAATCAAAATGCAGGCTGACGCTTAGGTATTGCACCCAAAAATTCCGTACGTGCTTGATTATCATGAACGAACTCACCCAGCATGGACATCGTACGTGTGGTGGAGTGTTGCTTGCTAACACCGCGCATCATCATACACATGTGTGCTGCATCCATCACTACCGCGACCCCGCGACAGCCAGTGACGTCCATAATGGTTTGTGCTATCTGTTCGCTCAGGTTTTCCTGAACTTGTAAACGACGGGCAAACATATCGACGATACGAGCAAACTTTGACAAACCTAAAACTTGACCATTGGGTAAATAGCCTATATGCGCAATACCATGAAAGGGTAGCATATGATGTTCGCACAATGAATAAAACTCGATATTCTGTACCAATACGAGCTCACGATTGCTCGATGGAAATAACGCATCGTTGACGACTTCGTCTAAGTTTTGATGATAGCCTTGTGTTAAGTGATTAAAGGCTTTCGCGGCACGCATGGGTGTTTCTTCAAGACCTGGACGATTCAAGTCTTCACCAGTTGAGCCGATCAATTGACGATAAGACTCAATACTTTCTTGGTATTCTGATGTTATTGTTGGGGTGTTACTCATAAGTTTGGCAGCCATCCAAAATGTGGGTGTAGCTTAACGCTAAATCCTTGTTTACAAACAATGGTTTTAAAGGATTTTTATAAAAATTGTGCAAGCTGGGAAGGGCTGTGATTATACTTGAAATCTGCTTAACTTCATACTGCTATGGCTAGCAGTTAGTCGTTTTATCTATATTAGGTGGCATGATAGGGTAATTGTTGGATAGCAAAGTCGTGTAAGTCAATACAGTTTACGACTGTTTACTTAAATTAATTCGTGTATAATAAGCCATCTTTAATTTATGATTTACTAGCACTGATTATTTATCCCAAATAACTACTCTAAATAACTTTTTAAGTTAAACAATTTTAATTGATTCAAAAGGAAAAATTATGCTATTGCAAGGACAACGATTTGTCGTAACTGGAATCGCAAGCAAGTTATCTATTGCTTGGGCAATCGCTGAAGCCCTACATCGTGAAGGCGCATCATTGATTTTGACGTACCCAAATGACAAAATTAAAAAACGTGTGGATATGGCAGCAGAGAAGTTCGAAGCGGATTTGGTGCTAGAGTGTGATGTAGCCTCTGATGACTCTATCGCTGCTTGTTTTGAGCAAGTGACTGCGCATTGGGGCGATGGTATCAATGGTGTGGTACACGCGATTGGCTTTGCACCTATGGATCAACTCGATGGTGATTTTGTCAATGCAACTACACGTGAGGGCAGTAGTATTGCGCATGATATCTCAAGCTATAGTTTTGTGGCATTGGCCAAAGAAGCGCGTGAGTTGCTAGCCATGCGTCACGGTTCTATGCTGACATTGACTTATGAAGGTAGTATTTCAGTGTTACCAAACTATAATGTCATGGGTATGGCTAAGGCCAGTTTGGAAGCCAGTGTTCGCTATCTTGCCACCTCTATGGGCGGTGAAGGCATCCGAGTTAATGCTATTTCAGCAGGTCCTATCCGTACGTTAGCGGCTAGTGGTATCAAATCATTCCGTAAAATGCTTGATATCAGTGAAAAAATCGCGCCATTACAGCGCAATATCACTCAGACAGAGGTGGGTAATGCGGCATTGTTCTTGCTATCACCATGGGCTTCTGGTATTACTGGCGAAATCATGTTTGTAGATGCAGGCTTCAATACCGTTGCTATCAGCGAGCAGTTAATGATGCTAGACGAACCAAAGTAATTGGTTGCTGTAATGAGGGCACATCCTAGTAATGTCGTCTGAAAATAATGTTTAAGAAATAAAGGAGGCAGCCAATTGGTTGCCTTTTTTAGTTATACTATGTGCTGTTTTTAGTTCAGTCTTTAGGTAGTAGATATGATAACTAAATTACCAAGGTGGATATTGTGGGGTGGTGCGGTGCTTGCCTTTAGTGCTGGCTGTGTCAACACGGCAGCATTGATGGGTTTTGCTAATTTGTCGGTTTCGCATGTCACGGGTAATGTCAGCTTATTTGCATCGGCGATTGCTTATTTAGATGTACACAGTATTTTGTATATTGGTGCGTTGTTACTTTCTTTTTTAGCAGGTGCTATATTGAGCGGTTTTGTTATTGGACAAGCCTCATTAAAACTAGGTAAAGGTTATGGAAAAGCGCTATATATAGAAGCGCTATTACTAGTGATTAGCTATTGGCTATACCAACAGCACGATTATTTAGGACAGTTAGCGGCTGCGATGGCGTGCGGCTTGCAGAATGCAATGGTCGCTACTTATAGTGGCGCTGTTATTCGTACCACCCACTTGACAGGGTTGACCTCAGACATGGGTGCGGCAATAGGTAATTGGCTAGCGGGTCGCTCGATCAGTAAGCCAACACTGGGGTTTCAAGCGATTATTTGGTATTGCTTTTGCGGTGGGAGCGCGGTAGGAGCATTTATGTATGCCAAAGTGGGTTATGGTGCGTTATTGGTACCTATTACAATTGTACTGACAGCAGCGTTTTTATATAATTATGCTTCAGGTCATTTACCAGAAAAAAGAGAGCCAAGACGAGAAAAGCACTCATCATAATGATAAGCGCCTATTATTTTTACTGTAAACGTAAAGCGGTAACTTATTTATTACCTTCTTCTTTATGATCTTCATGTTCATGCATACCTTGCATCATATCAAGTGCAGAATCATCAGTACGTTGCTGATCTTCTTTGGCTAAACCGTCTTGATTGATGTCCTTAGGTGCCATCTTAGTGGTTGAATCTGTTTTACTTGCGTTCGTCATCATGTGCTCCTGTTTGTTTTTATTAACTTTCTGGCGTAAAATCTAGTGGAAATATGTTCGTGAATTTTACCATTGATATTTAGTGTTTAATTTGAACTGATAGTAAGTATGAGAGTCCGAGGTATTCTTGTACAGGTAGAGTGTGAGCATGTTTAGTGACGGTGTGTAACCAACATCACTATTGTTTTAACTGATTTTATTTGGCATTAGTATTAGCAAGTTTATATAAGTTGAATACGATGCAGGCACTGATTGTTCTAATCTGGGTCTTGATTTTTTATCAACATAATAATGTGATAGGAACTTATTAAGTTCTTCGTCAAGTCATTTTTCTGTTATATATCTGTTATGATAGCCACGTATTTTTTTGGGTAAGTGACAAAGTGATTACTACAGTGCCCATTCAATGTAAGGTATTTTCACATTGTCTTTGAGTAAATAAGGACGTTTTATGTCAGAACAAAAACTAGACAGCCATCTACCTAGTGATGGCAATGAGTATTTATTTACCGATACCTTTCCAAAAGGAACTGGTAAAGGGCTAGTGGTTGTCGCTATTGCGGCGATTGTCGCTATGATTATCTATAATGTTTTGCCATTTGATATCAATGCTAATAAAGGTCTTGCATTGTTGTTTTTCATTGGTGTGCTTTGGCTAACAGAAGCACTGCACGTTACAATTACAGCGCTATTAGTGGTTGTAGTGGGTGCGTTGATTGGTATCCCAGATTTCAACGCCAAAATTGGTTTACAGAGCTTTGCTAGTCCGACTATTTATTTGTTCTTCGGTGGTTTTGCTTTAGCTGCAGCGCTGCATGTGCAACAGTTGGACAAAAAAATTGCATTAAAGATTCTATCGATGTCAGGTGGTAAGCTTAGTACTGCCGTATTTTTGATATTTGGTGTGACGGCATTTTTGTCAATGTGGATATCAAATACCGCCACGGCAGCGATGATGTTGCCATTGGCGCTGGGTATTTTAACGCAAGTTGATCGTGAAAAAGATCGCGGTACATTTGTGTTTGTGCTACTGGGTATCGCGTACTCAGCAAGCCTTGGTGGCTTGGGTACGATTGTTGGTTCACCGCCTAATGCGATTGCAGCCAAAGCGCTTGATATTGCGTTTGTTGATTGGATGAAGTTTGGTATACCGATGATGTTGGTGTTACTGCCACTATTATTGGGTGCGATGTATTTGTTCCTGAAACCCAATCTGAATCGTAAGATAACACTGACGGAAGACGAGCCTATTGCGTGGAATAAGCCGCGTGTGGTGACTATTATTGTCTTTATTGTGACTGCATTGAGCTGGATATTTTCCAAAAAAATCGGTGCTGCATTAGATATTAGTGATACGGACGCTATTATTGCTTTGTCAGCGGCAGCAGCGGTAGTGAGCTTAGGGTTGGTATCATGGAAGCAAGTTTCTGATAATACTGATTGGGGCGTGCTCATGCTGTTCGGTGGCGGTATTGCACTATCGACAGTCTTGAAAGTCTCAGGTGCGTCTTTAGTACTTGGTGAAACGGTTGCTAATGCATTGTCCGCTGCACCATTACTAATGGTGATGATTGCGATATCTGCATTTATTATCTTTTTAACCGAGTTCGCTTCTAATACTGCCTCTGCTGCACTGTTGGTGCCAGTATTCGCTGCTATCGCTGAGCAGATGGGATTACCGCATGAAGTATTAGTATTGGTCATTGGTATTGGTGCATCGTGCGCCTTTATGCTACCAGTTGCGACGCCGCCAAATGCGATTGTGTTTGGTACAGGACTTATCAAGCAGACAGAGATGGTTCGTACGGGTATTATTCTTAATATCATTGCCACTTGTGTGGTAGGACTGTGGGCATATTTTTTCTTAATATAACTTAGCTACGAATGCTTACTATAGTTTAGTTAGTAATATAGCCGTAAAACATAGTTGTAAAATACAGTTATAGAACAAAGCTCGATGCTTTAAGTTATTCTTAGGCATCGGGCTTTTTGTTTTTTGAGGTTTTTAGCCCATTTATCATTTAGATTGGGGATATGGCTTATAGTTGATTCAATTTAAAAGTAGTACAAAACAATCAAGCGCAGATATATACGTGATACTTCAAGGGAGGTTAAGGCTGTGATATTTTTATAGTGAAATAACTAGGGGCTGTATAGAATTGAGAAAACATTGAAAAAAATAAGCAACGCCTTACTC
>NZ_RRYV01000004.1 GCF_014861395.1 Psychrobacter sp. FME13
TTCTCTTTGTTGTGGTAAACAAGAGTGTAAGGCGTTGCTTATTTTTTTCAACTATTTCCCAATTCTATACAGCCCCTAATGTTTCTTTAGACATAATAACTGTCCTCAATTTATAGTTGAATGTGCTTTAGATAAGTAATGTTTGGCATAAATATCTTTAGTAATCATTACACAGAAACCACATCATAAAATTTAAAAATCAACAGGAGTTTTTAAGATAACAATCCCTAATTCATTAAAGGTTTGCTGTCGATTTATGAGCGTTTGGATATTTGCATATAAAGAGCCAGCCTTATGCTATCTGACTTCCTATTATTTCAAGGTGCCATTTTATTTTAAAGTACCATTTTATTTTAAAGTGTCATTTA
This sequence comes from Psychrobacter sp. FME13, assembly GCF_014861395.1. Taxonomy (GTDB): domain Bacteria; phylum Pseudomonadota; class Gammaproteobacteria; order Pseudomonadales; family Moraxellaceae; genus Psychrobacter. The sequence continues at coordinate 369 of NZ_RRYV01000004.1, forward strand.
AGCTGTCTACAATATTCACTGACGTCTCTTCTTCGACTTGTTCGAACAGCTTTACGATGTCTTCATTGCGCATACGTATACAGCCATGAGAGAGAGGCGTACCCATCGGTTCAGTATCTGGTGTACCGTGAATATAAATATAACGCTGGTAAGTATCACAACCACCGTTACTATTACTACCCTTATTAACACCTGCTTCCAAACCGCTCAACCATAAAATACGGCTTAATATCCAGTCTCGCTCAGGGTGTAACTTACCAAGATCAGCACTATATATCTCGCCCGTCGGTACTCTCCCGACAAACACAGCCTTAATAGGTTCACTGCCACCTATTTTTTCTGCAATGACATGCTGTCCAAGTGGTGTACAACCGCTATCTTGTTGAGCACCAATACCGTTTTTTGCAGTAGATATCTGATATTGAGCGAGTTCTTTATTTTGTTGATAGACGGTGAGGGTTTGCTGGGCAATGCTAATGATTAACCGCGTGGCAATATTTCTGTTATTTGTCATGGGGTATTCCTGAGGCCATTTATATATTTATCATACTCTTTGGCATGTCATGCTTTAGATTGTGAAATTTACCATTTGTACATAGATCATAAGATGATACACCTCAAACAAAATGATTGAAAATTTCTAGTATTAAGGGATTGTATCAAGGCTTTTGGCACCGTAATATAGAGGCACACTTTTTGATGCTAGCAGATTATGACGACTATTTCACCGACACGTGTGTCGATGTATGATTTTCTATATCAAGATACCATACCTATGGTGTCATTATTGGCAGATACCGCAAAGCTTTCTTTACCACAAGCGCGTTTAGCCATGGATGCCAGTTTACAGGCAATTATTAGCGCGCTACTTGCGTATCAGCAACACCAAGATGGTCAAACAGTAAGCAAAAAGCTGTTTGGACGTGGTGCTGTCAAAGAACTGCGACAGTATAATTCTATGAATTTTGCAACCATTAGTGCGGCGCTATATCATCGCCACGATGCTGCAGATGCCATATTTTATGATAATGCTCGAGTCATTAAAGCGAGCGATTATATCGCCAAACAAGTGGGTACAACGACACAACAAATCCAAATTTTACTGACATCTTTATGCGTGATTGTACTCCGTGAGTTGGCTATTTTGGCAGAATATAGTCAACTTGATAATGATGAAATCAACAAGTGGTTTGCATTACAGCCACAGTTTTTATCATCAGCTCGGTTTACCGTCAGTAAACCCGAAAATTTGTCAACCGAACTGGCAAATAATGAAAGCCAAGAGGCTATAGCAACTGCTGAAAACTCTATAAAAACAAAAGACTCTGCAGATACTGACCTTTCAAGTATAGAGCAGCTATCAAGCACTCCCCCGCCTTTCGACCATTACTGGTACGAGCTAACAGCTTTCAAACCTGAAAATCATGAACCCGTACAAGACATGCAGCTGGCAACAGGTAACTATTTAAAAGCCATTGGTCGCTCACCAGACAACCTGCAGCAAGGGCGCCATAATGACATGCTGGTATTTGCAGACATGCACGATATTGCCTTGCCACATCAACGTTGGTTATTACAACTCGCAAAAATCTCTGACATCTATCTTAGTCGAAACCGGTTACGGATTACATCCGAACCTATCAATCCGCCAAAACCACCTTTGGTTAGCCTCGGACTAATCGGCGGTAATAGCGACAACACTCCAACCACGATTAGTGAAAAACCGATTGAGTATGAGCCAACAACGCCACTTTGGAAAAACCCTGTTATTATCATTATCATTCTAGTTATCAGTGTATTGGGGGCACTTGCAACCTTTAAATACCAGATAAAAAAAGCTGATGGTACTAAGCTTGCAGTAGAAGAAGTATTAGAGCAAGAAGCTATTGAAGAACGCCAATCACAAGATGTAGCCATCGTAAGAGTAGACGATGATGATACTGATAGTGCAGAGGTAGAAAAAACCGAGTAGCTAAGACCAAATAGTCGCTATCTAGTAATGGCTATCTATAAGACGTTAATGAAAGATAAAATGGTTACTAGAAACTTCGTTAAGGCATCATTTTATGCCTTGTCTGAAGCCGTTTTACTAATCATTAAGAATCAGCAGTGCCTATTTGTGAATATCAAATTGTGCATATCAAACACACCTTAATAAGCTCTCATCAACAATAAAAAACAGAGGCACTATACATATAGGCCTCTGCTTTTTTGTTTACGATTTAATTTCTTATTTAACTACAAACAATCAAATAAGATTACACTATCCCATCTTTCAGGTTTGGTGTTATTTTGATAAATCGCGACCACGGCTGGCTTCGATAGCTAGACGTAGGCCATTTAGACGGATAAATCCTTCCGCATCTTTTTGATCATAAGCACCAGCATCATCCTCGAACGTTGCGATTTTTTCATCAAACAATGAGTCTGCAGACTTACGACCTACAACACTAACACTACCTTTATATAACTTCACACGCACGGTGCCGTTGACGTACTCTTGAGACTTGTCGATTAGCTCTTGCAACATGACACGTTCAGGACTGAACCAATAGCCATTGTAGATAGTTTTAGCGTAGCGTGGCATCAACTCGTCTTTTAGATGCGCCGCTTCACGATCAAGAGTCAACGACTCAATACCGCGGTGCGCTTTTAGCATAATCGTACCAGCTGGTGTCTCATAGCAACCGCGTGACTTCATACCAACGTAACGGTTTTCTACGATATCCAAACGACCAATACCGTGCTTACCACCAAGCTCATTTAGCTTAATCATCACTTCAAAAGGCTTGAGCGCTTCACCATCGATAGCAACGATATCACCTTTTTTGTATTCCAACTCTAAATACTGTGCTTCGTCAGGTGCTTGTTCTGGACTGACTGACCAACGCCACATATCTTCTTCTGCTTCAGCATACGGATCTTCTAAAATGCCGCCTTCATAAGAGATATGCAAAAGATTGGCATCCATTGAGTACGGAGATTTTTTCTTATTGCCCGCATAATCAATTGCAATGTCATGCTCTTCGGCATAATTCATCAAGCTTTCGCGGCTAGACAAGTCCCATTCGCGCCAAGGAGCAATGGTAACCACATCTGGTGATAAGGCAACAGCACCAAGCTCAAAACGCACTTGATCGTTTCCTTTACCAGTTGCGCCATGACTAATAGCATCAGCGTTGTGTTCTTTGGCGATTTCTACCAAACGCTTGGCAATCAACGGACGTGCGATAGACGTGCCAAGCAAGTACTCACCTTCGTAGATAGCATTGGCACGGAACATTGGAAACACATAATCACGGGCAAACTCTTCACGCAAATCTTCGATGTGAATATGCTTTATACCCATGGCTTTCGCTTTAGCACGTGCCGGCTCAACTTCTTCACCTTGACCGATATCAGCGGTAAAAGTAATGACTTCTGCATCATAGGTTTCTTGTAGCCATTTAGCGATGATAGAGGTATCAAGGCCTCCAGAATAGGCCAAAACGATTTTATTAATATTTTTTGGATCAAGTTGAGCCATGAATAACTCCTATTATGAGCATTTAGTTTTAGTAGCAACGTTAAGATAAAATCAAAAGATAAATTACCTGCTCAGTGTACATCATATTTGCTATGGGCAAAAGTACAACTGCCCTAAGGCGGCAAGGTTTCGACTTAAATATTGGATATATAAGGTTTTCCTTATTCTTACCAAAGAACCTCGTGATGACGATATGGTCACACTCTAATAGTATATAAGCAAATATTCTAATCATCTCACAGAGCGAATAATAAATTATGCATAGATAGATAGTTAGCCACATATTTAGTCAAGTGGGCAAATCTGTTATGATAGCAACATAGTACTACTCCCTTTTACTTCCTGTATATGACGACATAGAGCGCTATAACATTATGACTGATTCAATTAGAGAGTTGACCATCCTTCAACCAGATGACTGGCATATTCACTTACGCGACGGTAATGCCCTAAGTACAACAGTACCGCATGCAGCAAATAGCTTTAATCGCGTCATTTGCATGCCAAACCTAGTACCGCCCGTCAAGAATATCGATGACGCCTTAGCCTACCGCGCACGTATCATGGCTCATCTTGAAGCTAGCGATTTGAGCACTGAGCGCAAAACGGCGTTTGATCCACGTATGACTTTATACCTAACAGATAAAACTACCGCACACGATATCGAGATGGCAGCCAAATCGGGTATCGTACAAGCCGTTAAACTTTATCCTGCGGGTGCCACTACCAACTCTACTGATGGCGTGACAGATATAAATGCCTGCGTCGATGTGTTTGATGCGCTAGAAAAATACAACATGCCCTTACTCATACATGGTGAAGTCACTCAAAACCATGTGGATATTTTTGACCGTGAAAAACGGTTTTTAGACGAAGTACTTGCTCAAATAATCGCCAAATTTCCTGCATTAAAAATTGTCGTCGAACACATTACCACCAGTGATGCAGCCGACTTTGTATTGGCTCAAGGTAATAACATTGCTGCTACTATCACCCCGCAGCATTTGATGTTTAACCGTAATCACTTATTGGTTGGTGGTATCAAACCACATTTTTATTGCTTGCCTATCTTAAAGCGTGAAAGTCACCAAAAAGTACTATTAGATGTTGCAACCAGTGGTAGTCCAAAATTCTTTTTAGGCACTGACTCTGCGCCACATGCGACAGATAAGAAAGAAGCTGCTTGTGGTTGTGCTGGCTGCTATAGCGCTGCTCACGCTTTGTCACTGTATGCCACTGCTTTTGATAGTGTTGGTAAAATAGATAAGCTAGAGGGTTTTGCCAGTCGCTTTGGCGCCCAATTTTACGGTATGCCATTAAATGAGAGCACTATCACCCTTGTTAATACGCCTATGCAAGTCCCAACCGCTTATCCCTACTTTGACGGTGGCACTGTGACCCCACTCATGGCAGGTGAGATGCTGCCTTGGTCTATTAAAGCATAAAGAAAATACCGCAGAACTCTCTATTTTTAACTCTATGATGGACACCCTGTCTTTGTAATAGGCAGTGTGACATCCATCATCAGATGCTTGTTGTTTAACTAAATATAACCGTATTGTTGATTCAATTTAAAATAAGATCAAAGCGACTAACCTCAGTAGGTAGATATGACACCTCAAGCGAGGTTAGCGCTGTCATTCTTTTATATTAAATTGACTTTATGACTGATAAAAGTGATTTAACTTTATATGACCACTCAAAATGATGCTGCAACAGACGAACAAACCCCAATGCGTTTAAAAGAACGTTTTCGTAAATTTTTGCCTGTCGTCGTCGATGTTGAAACAGCAGGTTTTAATGCACAAACAGATGCTTTATTAGAAATTGCCTGTATTCCAGTGCTACTGAATGAGCAAGGTGTGTTTTATCCAGGCGAAGCATTCAATGCCCATGTTGAACCTTTTGAAGGCGCAAATTTAGAGCCAAGTGCTCTCTCTTTTACAGGTATCGATCCAAACAACCCACTGCGTAAAGCCATTGCTGAAGATGAAAAAACTGCGTTACGCCGTATTTTTAAGGGTTTAAAGGAAGTGCGTCGTAGCGAAGAATGCCGTCAGTGCGTACTGATCGGACACAATGCCCATTTTGACCTAGCCTTTTTAAATGCTGCCGTGCTACGTACCAATAGCAAAAACCACAATCCATTCCATAATTTCTCAGTATTTGACACCGTGACATTATCTGCACTGGCATTTGGTCAAACCGTATTAGCACGTGCTTGTAAAGCAGCAGGACTAGATTTTGATGGTAAAGACGCTCACTCTGCACTATATGATACGCAAAAGACTGCTGAGCTGTTTTGTCATATTCTGAACCACTATCCAATGCTAGCGAATGCGATGCATAACGAAGACAGTACGGATGAATTATCCGACAGTGACAGTCAGTAAGTCACATATCCTATATTGCCAACCGCTCATAATAGTGCTATTTGTAATACTTGATGACTTTAACATCTTGATTTTACAATCAATAGGGATATGATTGGTATCATGACTGAAAAGCCCCCTCGTTTAACGATTGAATATGACTTAAAACTATTCACAACCCATAAACGAGCCGTCAACCTATAAAAGCACTCTAAGATGGTGTCGTTGTATCCTATAGATGGTTTAAGTTGCCCACGCTACCTTGATAGCAAATGTTGTAAATGCTACAAGGCTCAATAGAAGGGACTTTATCATGGATCCACAATTAAAATTATGGGGAACTATCATCGGTTATATGCTACTCGCGTTGACCATTAGCGCTTGTACTTCTTTATGGATTCGCTACCATTTAAAGCGTAAAGACCTACATCCTCGCCGCGCAATCAAAAAAAGATATTTAATTTTAAAAAGACGAAAAAAAAGGCTTGACAGAAAACGCAGACGCCATTAGAATACGCACCACTTCGGCATAAATGGTGAAAGCAGCTGAGGTGTTGTACTAGTCCCCATCGTCTAGAGGCCTAGGACACCGCCCTTTCACGGCGGTAACGGGGGTTCGAATCCCCCTGGGGACGCCACTATTTGGCGTCACTTGTTAGCAAAGATATATTAAAGTATTTGATAAGACTAATAAGTAAACCACCAAAAACCCCACTCATAAAATATTATGAGTGGGGTTTTTTTATGCTTAAATTTTAACAACGCTATCCTTTTTAAGGTCAGAATGATTAATAACTAACCTTGTAGTGTCTATCATAACAATATCTATCAAACTTTATCTGATAATACCAACCATAACACTGTTAGAATGATCATTAACCCAAGTACAGTTTGAATCAAAAAGAACGCTTGATGTTGACCAATCACCTTGCTCAATGTCACACCTAGTGTGCTGTACTTGATAGGCGGTGTATCAGTATTGCCAATTTTCACTTGTTCTTCATAATACCCTTGTAGGATATCTAAAAACGCTGGCCATTCATTTGGGGCCCATTCATACGGCTGAAATGGCATAAACTTTTTCAGTTCTGGCTCTTTTATCATCCAACGCTCAAGCGTGATTGAACGTAGCGACCAATCTGTAAAACGGCGCTGGCTAATTTTTGAAAAGTCTAAAATCTGCAGCTCTTTATGTCTACCGTCTACTAATAGACGATTTTTTAGGTTGGTTAGATCCTGCTCTGAGCCTTCTATATACTGCAAGAAGTAGCCATTACCATAACAGAGAATGCCCGTGATGTTGTCAGCCCTATTACGTGCAATAGAACCCTCCGAGATGTCATTAAGCGTACTAGGGCTTGAAAGGCCAGTCGATGTAATTTTACTTATGTATACAAACTGGCAAAGACCTGTCGTTACTGGATTTGTCGAATCATTGATTGTTGACAACTCCCTTCTCCCTATTTTTAGATAAATGCAGCTAAGACAACCATACTAACTTTAGAAAAAAACATAGAGACAAGACTTTAAGAAGCATCAAACCAGTCTGGTATATTATTGATTTTATAAATGTTTATATTAATTGTATTAAGTTGGTTACATCATAGGCTAGTTTCGTCATCAAAGCAATATCTGTTTACATTACACCAATAACAAACATTAATCTATAAAAAATATCTATTCTAAAGGGGGGTTGAGCAACCACAAACGTATTTTTAGAGAAGACTTTTTGGATTTAATAATAGAAAAGTACTGTGAAAGAGTAAGTGATTTCTCATTTATATTAGGGGATGTCCTCAACTCAAGCGATAGTCATATAACTTGGCCAAAAGCATGATTCAGTTAGATCCTATTAGCAATACGTCAAGATGACTGTGTTTGAGTAGCCAGAATAGCAGCCAACAATGTGGCATCATCAGGATAAGTGAGTTTGATGTTTTGACGACTGCCTGTCACTAGTCGAATAGGTAGCGCTAAGTGCTCAAAAGCACTGGCTTCATCGGTAATATCTAGTTGATACTCAGCGACATGTGCAAGGACTTGCTGTAATTGACCTAAGCGAAATACTTGCGGCGTTTGTGCTTGCCACATATGACGACGATCTATCGTGCATTTAGCATAAGAGTGAGTGCTATTTATAAGCTTATTTTGAGCGTTAGACTGAAGATAAGCCTCTTTTAGGGTATCTGCTACAGGAGTCGCTAAGATAGCACCATAAGGCTCTATCATCGCCGCTTCAATAACGTTATCAATATCATGAATGGGTACAGCAGGACGTGCCGCATCATGAATCAGCACCAAGTCTGAATCAGCAGCACCTGCTTTACTAATTGCCTCTACGCCTGCCTGTACTGACTGCCAACGCTCAGCTCCACCAATAGCATAATGTATTGGTAGCCCAAAATCGAGTGTGCCAGCTGTAGTGTCATCTGCTGCTATTACCAATAAACACTTATCAATATAAATACTACAAGCAAGCCTTGCCACACTATGCTGTAACAATGTTTGCTCTTGCAACATAGTATATTGTTTGGCTATAGACGATCCAAAACGATTACCGCGACCAGCTGCAACGATCATGGCATGTACATGAGGTGTGGTGTTCATAAGATGATACTCAAAAAACAGCCATCATGGCTGAAACCCATGACAGAATGACTAAGGAGAAATAAGGTAAGTAAAGACTTTTAGATGAATAGTGACTTTATTATAGATAACGAGAGATAAAATCTTTTAGAAAAGTAAGAGTGCTCAGTAACGGCTATGAGTCGTTGGTGCGGTTGATACTTGTACAAACGTCTCATTTGGTTTAATCAAGCCTAAGTCTAAGCGAGCGTGTTCTTCTACTGCCTCAAGACCAGTTTTTAGATCATATACGTCAGTACGTAGTAAATTATTTGCAGCCACTTGATTGTCATTTAAATTTTGCTGCTCTTCGATTTGCGCCGTTAGTTTATTATGCTCGAAACGACCGTTTTCACCCAGCCAATACTGATATTGCAATCCTAAAAGTACGGCAACGGCTAAAGCAAGTAGGATAAATTGGCTAAAGTATTTCATAAATTGGTAACGCCAAACGATAGAGAGACAGTAAATTAAAGTTAAGGTATGCTGGTTGAGCGATATATCCTCATAGCAGTGATGATATATCGCTCATTTTCCCACCCAACTTATTAACCACGTAGGCCGATAAACTCTTCACGGCCACGATAGCTTGCACGCACTTGCTGCTCGATACGTAGCAGCTGATTGTATTTTGCAACGCGATCTGAACGGCATAGTGATCCCGTTTTGATCTGACCTGCTGCTGTACCAACGGCTAGGTCTGCAATGGTGCTGTCTTCAGTCTCACCTGATCGGTGTGAGATAATCGTTGCATAGCCGTTGTTCTTCGCAAGATAAATCGCATCTAGTGTTTCTGACAAAGTGCCAATTTGGTTAAACTTAATCAAAATTGCGTTAGCGATTTTCTTATCAATACCTTCTTGCAAAATAGCAGGGTTGGTCACAAACAAATCATCACCAACCAGTTGGACTTTATCACCAATCTGCTCAGTCAAATACTTCCAACCATCCCAGTCAGACTCATCAAGACCATCTTCGATAGAGATAATAGGGTATTGACGCGCTAGCCCAACCAGGTAGTCTGAAAAACCTTGGCTATCAAAGGCTTTATTGCCTTCACCTGCCAAAACATACTGACCGTTTTTATAAAATTCGCTGGCCGCACAATCTAACGCTAGATGAATATCTTCACCTGCTTTATAGCCAACTTGCTCAATCGCTTGCATGATGACGGTGATGGCTTCTTCATTGCTACGCAAGTTTGGTGCAAAGCCGCCTTCATCACCAACAGCGGTATTCAAGCCTTGTGACTTTAACACTGATTTTAAACTGTGAAAAATCTCTGTACCCGCACGTAGCGCTTCTGAGAAGCTCGTAAACCCAACTGGCTCAATCATAAACTCTTGGATATCGACGGTATTGTCCGCATGCTCGCCACCGTTTAAGATATTCATCATCGGTACAGGCATCGTCAGTGATGTCTGATTGCGCATATTGGCAATGTACTGATGTAATGGCAAATTTTGTGATTTAGCAGCAGCTTTAGCAGTAGCCAGCGATACAGCTAGCATCGCATTGGCACCAAGATTGTCTTTGTTCTCTGTGCCATCTAGCGCGATCATTGCATCGTCAATGCTTTGCTGTTCTGTCACGTCTTTGTCCAGTAGAGCGCTACGAATTTGGCTATTGACGTTGGCAACAGCTTTTTTGACGCCTTTACCCATGTAGCGATCTTTGTCGCCATCACGCAGTTCAAGCGCTTCACGTGAGCCAGTAGAAGCACCACTTGGTGCAGCAGCACGGCCAATAGTGCCATCAGCCAAAATAACATCGGCTTCAATCGTCGGGTTACCGCGCGAGTCTAAAATCTCACGTGCACGAATGTCTTTAATTGCAGTAACGTTGGTGGTTTCTTCAGCGTACATAATGTCTGTTAATTCCTTTGGTCATGCCAAGTTTATGGGATAAATAACGGCAACTAGAATACAAAAAAGATAAAGCAAAATATCATATAGCACATGTACTTAAAACAGCTTTACATATTTGTAAAATCGGCCAAGTCTGAGTACGATTAAAGGTTTGTTTAGCATATCAAAAGCTGGCTATAGTGCGTGGCATCATAGCATAAATTTTACTAAACTTCCTTTACCTTACACCAACTTACGCCCATAAAATTACAGATGAGTAACGATAGTAGACGTAAATGGACTGGTCAATTGGCAATGATATTAATAATGAGATATTACTTATGTTTTCGTCGAAGCCGCGATATCAGTGTGAGCGTTAGAGACGGTATTCTCCAGCTCCACCTCTGTCTTAAATTTTGTCAATCGCAGTGCATTTATCAATACTGAGATAGAACTGAGCGCCATAGCAGCAGCGGCAATCATAGGATTTAAAAAACCAAAAGCGGCAAGCGGGATACCAATACAATTATAAATAAAGGCAAAAAATAAATTTTGTTTAATATTGTGCAATGTCGCTTGAGCAATTTTTTGAGCAGCATCAATATGCATGAGCGACTCGCCCATCAATCGTGCAGAGGCACTGTGCTGCGCCACATCAGTACCCTCAAACATTGCAAAGCTGGCATCGGCTGTTGCCATTGCTGGCGCATCGTTAACACCATCTCCTGCCATCGCCACTTTATGACCAGCAGTTTGTAACAAGGCAATTTGACTCGCTTTATCACGTGGACTCATCTTACCGTACGCTTGCTTGATACCCAGCTGCCCTGCCACATGATCGACGACGGACTGCTTATCACCACTCATCAAAATCACGTTGATACCAGCAGACTGTAATGCTGCGACTGCTTGTGGCGTATCAACTTTTAGATCATCCGCCAAAGCAAAAGCACCTAGTGCTTCATCGTTGATGCTAACTGCAACGGTGCTGGCAACTTGCCATGCTTTGGGCATCAGCTTGGGCAGCGTCAAATTAGCAAACGCTGCCGTACCAACCTTGATAAGTCCAAGTCCATCAATATGCGCTTGTATACCAGCACCTTTGATAACACTAATATCGGTCACACTCATCAATGGCAAATGACGATTATTTGCCGTATCAACTAACGCTGTCGCTAGCGGGTGACTGGCATGCGCTTCCACACTAGCTGCAAGTTGCAAAACATCATCAACAACAAGCGATTTATCTACCATCACATGATCAACGATAGTCGGCTTACCAATAGTTAGCGTACCTGTTTTATCCATAACAACAGTATCAATGTTACCGGCGGCTTCTAGGCTTTGGGCATCTTTGAACCACACACCATGACGGGCGGCGACACCCATACCAGCCATGATAGCGGCTGGCGTGGCCAAACCAAGCGCACAGGGACAAGCAATAACTAATACTGACACCGCATGCATCAATGCCGTATCCACCATACCTGTCAGCCACCATGTGACACCAAAGGTAACTAAGGCAATCGTTACGACAACAGGGACAAAAATCGCAGTGACTCTATCGGCAAGACGCGCTAAATCAGCTTTTGATCCTTGTGCATCGCTGAGCGCTTGTACCATATCGCCTAACTTGGTATCACTGCCTCTAGCACTGACGCGATATAGTAAGCTACCGTTTTCGACCAAGGCCCCTGCTAATAGTTTACTGCCCTCTTGTTTTTTAAGTGGGACTGACTCACCTGTTAAATGGCTTTCCACACACCAGCCACTACCATCAATAACAATACCATCTGTCGCTACTCGGCTACCTTGCTTTGCACGCAAAATATCACCAACTTGAACGTCTCTTAATGCGACGTTATGAAAATCACCATTTGGCTGCTGCTGCTCGACTTCGTCAGGGGTCAATGACAATAGTAAATCAATACTGTTTAGGCTCTGCTTTTTGGTACGCTCTTCCAGATACTTACCTGTCCGTACAAACGCAATGACCATTACCCCAGCTTCAAAATATACCGCAGGTGCATCCACATGACCACTTTGCAATAGACTGTTCAAACTGCCATCACCATGTGTCAGCCATAAATACGTTGAATAAGCCCAGATTGTTACTGTACCGATGACTACCAGTACGTCCATATTGGCAAGACCGCCTTTAATTGAGGCCCACGCACTCTTATAAAATGGCAATGCCAATCCAAACTGTACAATCGTCGCAATGATAAACTGCAACCAAATTGGTGGCATCCACGCCATACCAGAACCTGTCAGCATGCCTACCATACCGACCAAAAACGGCACCAAGCAAATCCATAACCCAATCAATCGCCAAGGATACTCTGTGGCCGTATCTTTAGTAGTTTGCTCAAACAAGCTATCACCTGCCTGAATATTGGCCACAAAACCTGTCTTGTTTACCCATTCCATGACTTGCTCAGGTGTGGCTTGTGTAGAGTCAAAATCGACATTGGCAGTCTCACCTGCAAAATTCACACTTACCTCGTAAACTGCAGGTTTTTTGTTCAAAACTTTTTCGATACGTGAAGCGCAGGCCTGACATGTCATACCATCAATCGCTAGTTGTAGATGTGATCGATTTGGTGTGAGTGGTGTACTGGAATGACTGTCAGCTTTAGTATCATAGACAGCACCATTGTCAGGCGAGGTAAAATTATTCATAAATAAAACTCGGTATGGCATTTATTCGTTATAGCATTTATAAAATCTTATGAGCCATAAAAATATCAGTGGGTGGAAAAATAAAATCTAAATACGCAATACTCAGGTTTTCTGTCGTTGAATTCAAACGGTTTTGATACCAGGCAACCTAGTGCAATCTATATAAACCTAAGAGACAAGCCAATAGCAGCAACCTTTGAGCATTAAAAAACCAGCCATGATAGCTGGTTTTTTCAAAGAAAAAACCATACTTATGAGCGAACGACAGTCGCGTCAAAACCAGCATCGTCGATAGCTGACACAATGGCTTCGGCGTCGGTTTTGCTATCATCAAAAGTAACGGTTGCTTGATTGTCTATGAGCTCAATACTAATGTCATTTAGGCCATCGATATCAGCAGTTGCATTGTAGACACTGGCTACGCAACCACCGCAAGTCATGCCATCAATTTTAATAATATGGGTTTGGTCTGCCATGTTAGGCTCCTTATTTTTATGTATGAATAGATAAGTGTATTAATAAATAAGTTTTTACGACTCATCATCGTAATGTGGATTTTGTGGTGCATCAATAGGAAATGGTTGGGTCACATAATCGACCATACTAATTGCTGCTGTTAGCGCATGAATACTCGTCTGAGTATCATCATAACGTACCATAGCGATATGATGAGCGGTATCCAAATCGATAGCGGTGACACCTGTGATATTTTTTAGCGCAGTCATCACGCTATCTAATCCTTCAGCGTCATCGATGTTTGCAATACTGACTTGTGCTGTTTGCATGGACATTATAGTACCCTCCTGTTCTGATGCTATTAGCAAGTACTGCTAATGAGTGTCTAGGGTTTCAAAACCTTTGACCAAGTCATCAATCTGCTTAAGCTGACGCAAAAATGGCTCCAGCTGACTCATACGCAATGCACAAGGGCCATCACATTTTGCCGTTTCAGGACTTGGGTGCGCTTCTAAAAACAACCCTGCCAACCCTGTTGCCATACCTGCACGTGCAAGTGTGGTGATTTGCTCTCGACGACCACCAGCACTATCACTACGCGCACCAGGCTGTTGTAAACTGTGCGTTACATCAAAAAATACAGGGATATCCATCTGCTTCATGGTGTCAAAACCAAGCATATCGACAACTAGATTGTTATAACCAAAAGCACTGCCACGCTCGCACAGTATCAATTGGTCATTACCACCTTCGAGACATTTGTTGACGATATGGCGCATCTCATGTGGTGCTAAAAACTGGGCTTTTTTGATATTGATAATGGCGTCTGTCTTTGCCATTGCATGAACCAAATCCGTCTGACGTGATAAAAAAGCAGGTAGTTGAATAATATCTGCCACTTCAGCGACAGGTGCTGCTTGATGTGGCTCATGAACGTCAGTAATAATAGGTACTTGATACTTTTCTTTTATTTGACCTAGCCAGTCAATGCCTTTCGCCAATCCTGGGCCTCTATACGAGTGTAGACTTGAACGATTGGCCTTATCGAAGCTGGCCTTAAAGACATAATCAATCCCCAAACGTTGACATATCTCAATATACTGCTCTGCAATCTCAAACGCCAATTCTCTAGACTCTAAAACGTTCATACCACCGAACAACACAAATGGTTGATCATTACCAATATTAATGGTGTTATTACTGGGTGTCGTAAGCTGAATATGTGATTGTGCTGCTGATAAATTATCCATTAAGCAATCTTCCTATTTATTGTTATCTGAATTTCTATCGCCTATTGTAACCGATAGCCCAATTAATAAAAGTATTCAAGCGTAATCACCTGCAATCAAGCAAGATATCAGAAATATAAGTCATACTTCTGCCTCTAAAAATGCAGATTAAAAAAAGACCGATTCGAAAATCAGTCTTTTTTTAGGCAAATATAAAAGCGTTGAGTGCTACTTGATTTGAGCTATTTCGCTTCGCTATAGTTCTTCGCTGCTTTTACAAAGCTATTAAACAGTGGATGACCACCGCGTGGCGAGCTGGTGAACTCAGGATGAAATTGTACAGCCACAAACCATGGATGGTCAGCAAGCTCAACTGATTCAACCAAATGCTGCTTGGCAGAATAGCCCGATATGCTCATACCTGCTTGTTCTAGTGGCTCGATATAGCGATTGTTCATCTCATAACGGTGGCGATGACGCTCAGTGATGTTTTTAGTACCATAAATTTGGCTCAACTTGCTACCAGCGACCAATTCGGCTTGCTGTGCGCCTAAACGCATGGTACCACCAAGATCTGAGTCATCATTACGAATCTGTAGCTCACCGCGCTCATCTAACCACTCGGTGATAAGACCGATGATTGGCTCTGCTGTCTTACGATCAAACTCAGAGGAATTAGCATTAATGTTGAGCACATTGCGCGCATACTCAATCACTGCCAACTGCATACCCAGACAGATACCCAAATAAGGAACGTTGTTTTCGCGTGCATAAGTGATGGCTTTCATTTTACCAATGGTACCGCGCTCACCAAAACCACCTGGCACTAGGATAGCATCAGCATCATTGAGCTGCGCCAATAAGCTGTCATCATCTTCTAAACGTTCAGCATCGACATAATCAATCTTGACGTCTGCTTTGTGCATGATACCAGCATGGAGCAATGCTTCGTTAATAGACTTATAAGCATCAGGTAGCTCGACATATTTACCGACCATCGCGACAGTAACCGTCGTCTCAGGATTCAACTGCGCTTCAACCACTTTATCCCAATCGCTCAAATCTGCTTCTGGTACGTCAAGACCAAAACGCTCACAAATCAAATCATCAAGATCTTGCTCATGCAACGTACGCGGTATTTGATAGATGCTTTGAGCATCTTCACACATAATAACCGCACGCTCTTCTACATTGGTAAATAGTGCAATCTTATGGCGATTGTCTTGTGAAATGTGATGTTCAGAACGGCAAATCAGTACATCAGGCTGTAGACCGATAGAGCGCAACTCTTTCACTGAATGCTGAGTTGGCTTGGTTTTGGTTTCACCGGCACTTGCGATATAAGGCACTAATGTCAAATGCATCAGCATGGCTCTATTACGGCCAAGCTCTACTTGCATTTGGCGTACCGCTTCCATGAATGGCAGTGATTCGATGTCACCAACGGTACCACCAATCTCGATGATAGCGATGTCATAACCTTCACCACTGGCCAAGATTTTACTCTTGATTTCGTCAGTGATATGCGGGATAACCTGTACCGTACCGCCGAGATACTCACCGCGGCGCTCTTTATTCAAGACGTTTTGATAGATACGACCACTGGTGAAGTTATTGCTCTTACTCATCTTTGAATGACGTAAAAAGCGCTCATAATAGCCCAAATCTAAATCTGTCTCGGCACCATCTTCGGTAACGAACACTTCACCATGCTGGAATGGGCTCATCGTACCTGGATCGACATTGATGTACGGATCCATTTTGGTCATCGTGACAGTCACGCCACGTGCTTCGAGTATCGCGGCAAGAGAGGCTGCGGTGATACCTTTTCCTAGTGAGGACACTACCCCACCGGTCACAAATATAAACTTGGTCATAGTACTCTTTCGGTAATTGGTAAAGAAGGATTTTACTAAAAATACGCCATAAAATATAGGGCAAAAATGCAAACTGTCTGAAACTCTTATTTTTTTGTATGGGCAATCAACATTGTTCTGTCATTAAAACACCACACAACAAAAAAACTCACCCCGAAGGATGAGTTTTTTTAATCAGATTCTAATGGTTAGATTAGAATTTGTATTCGATACCAGCACCGATACCAAAGCCATCAAAGTCTACTTCTTCACGATCAGAGGTACCATCTACATAAGTTGTAAGAGTTTCATCTTCAGCGCCAGCATAAGCACCGTAGATATGACCAGTTGTTGCTGCGTTGAATGCATACTTGCCACCTACAACTGCACGGTAAGCTTCAGAATCCTCAAAACCAGCGTAGTTGTTTACAAAGTCACCTTGCGCATAGGCAGTCCAAGGAGTCGCAGTAGCCATCTCACCACTGATAGTGATTGCATTTTCGTTGTCATCAGTATCATAGTCAGTGTTTTGATATAGAGCACCTAGCGTCACAGCTGGGCTGATTGCATAGTTACCACTAACACGTGCTGCTTTAACATCACGTGCTGCTTTAACATCACGTGCTTGGATGTAAGAAGCACCAACGTTCATTGGACCTGTTTCATACTTAGCACCAAGACCGAAACCATCACGATCTAATGTATCAGTGCTGTTGTTTTCGTCCATTGCATACATTGCCATGAACTGTAAACCGTTGTTTTCAGGCGTGAAGTAAGCAAAAGAGTTGTTGATACGTGGCGCATCAAAGCTCGCTAGTACGTTATCACCACCTAATACACCACCTTGAGTGACGTTGGCATAGTTCACATAGTCATCAATAGCAGTCAAACGACCAGCTACTACTGTACCGTATTCTGCATTTTCTAAACCAAGATAGGTATCACGTGAATAAAACTGATCACCATCAGCATCAACATCAATACCATACTCTAATTGATAAAGGATGTCTGTGTTTGCAGTTAAAGCTTCAGAACCTTTAAGACCAATACGTGAAGAGTTAGAGTTTAGTTGGCTACGATCATCTGCATCTACTGAACTGTTTGATGTGCCAGTAACACTTCCATCAGCAGCATAATTTGTAATTTTAGTATCAGTGTCGCCAGTATTAAGATCTAAAGTTAAAAAGGCTTTACCATATACGGTAGGAGCGGCGTTGGCTGCAGAAACAGATAGGGCAGCAACTGCTGTAGCTAAAAGTAGTTTTTTCATGGGTATCTCCACTTTACAATTTTAGTAATAAGCTAGCTATTATTAGCTGGTGCTCATAATGGTATCGTCACAAATCCTCAAAGATATAATGTGTAACTGGCTACCGAGATTAGTCAGGAACAAGTGTGGCGAATTTCTATTACAGTAAGATGAAAAAAACCATGGCTTACACGATTGGGATTAAAAAAGTAACATTCATGTAAATATTGGTCTTTATCACTCCATTGCGTAACATCCGTTACCAAACTCATACTTCGAGTACAAGCATATCAACTTTGACATAATTTGCAACACATTTTTTTGGTTTTTGAATATAGAAATCCGCAAACACTATATTCCTTATAGAATGTAAGCCTTTACAAAAATTCCTCTGTTTTCTCAAAGAGATAAAGGCAAGATTGATTAGCATAAATACTAAAAACATAACATCGTGGTCATAAATATCATATAAAAGACAAAAATAAAGCGATACCTGTCGAAACAAGTATCGCTCATAATATGTTTGTAGTCCTGTAACAAAACCCTGTTACAGATCTCAGCTACATGAGCTTATTACCAGACCAAGCGCCATGATTCAACTATCGAGCCACATTATTATCAACACCGATATCAACACCGATAAAATAAACTAATGTTATCAAAGCATGTCATCACTTTAAACACAGTGACCAAAACGACAGCCAAACTCAAAAAATAGTCAGGATAATATCAAGCGATTTAATGCAGTTTAGCCAGAATTTGGGCCGCTTCAAGCCATTTACGGCTTAAATGAGCTCAGTGCTAGGTCACAGCCTAGCATCAGTGTATATCTAACTCTAAGTATTCGCTTTTAAGTCAAGGCGTGCTTGATGCAGTAATGGCTCAGTATAGCCACTAGGCTGCTCACGACCTTTAAACACCAAGTCACAAGCCGCTTTGAATGCATAAGAGTTTTCAAAATCACTGGCCATCGCTTGATAACTGCTGTCACCGGCATTCTGCTCATCAACAACTTTTGCCATGCGTTTCATGGTCTCTAACACTTGCTCTTCACTGACGACATTATGATGCAACCAGTTGGCTATATGCTGGCTTGAGATACGCAATGTGGCCCTATCCTCCATGAGACCGACATCATTGATATCAGGTACTTTAGAGCAACCTACACCTTGATTGACCCAACGTACAACATAACCTAAGATGCCTTGAGCGTTATTGTCTAGCTCTTGCTGCTTTTCTTCTTTTGTCCAGCTGGTATCTTTCGCCAATGGAATGGTCAAAATATCATCTAAGCTAGCACGCTCACGTGATTTCAGGCCATCTTGGACATCAGCGACATTTACTTGATGATAGTGCATACTGTGTAAGGTTGCGCCTGTTGGTGATGGCACCCATGCGGTACTGGCACCAGACTGAGGATGTGCCGCTTTAGTATCCATCATTTCCTTCATCTCATCAGGCTTCGCCCACATGCCTTTACCAATCTGAGCAACACCCTGTAAACCTGTCTCTAGACCGATATCTACATTCCACTGCTCATAAGCTGGTTGCCATGTTTGTGACTTCATCTCGCCTTTTGGTACAAATGCTCCAGCATTCATACTGGTGTGCATCTCGTCACCCGTACGGTCTAAGAAGCCTGTGTTAATAAAGATGACACGTTCTTTTGCTTGACGAATGGCTTCTTTTAAGTTGACCGTCATACGACGCTCTTCGTCCATGATACCGATTTTAATAGTATTGCGCTCTAGGCCTAATAGATCTTCTGTCGCGTTAAACAAGTCATTGGCCATTTTCACTTCTTCAGGGCCATGCATTTTTGGCTTAACAATATACATAGAGCCTTTACGTGAATTCGATAGCGCGTTTGTACCTTTGAGATCATTTAAAGATAATAGCGGTGTAATCAGACCATCCATCAGGCCTTCAAATATTTGCTCTTGACCATTCCCTAAATCCACTAGGATTGCTGGATTTTGCATCAAGTGACCGACATTACGGATAAGCAATAATGAACGACCCGGTAGGATAAGCTTGCCACCGTCTGGCGTGGTGTATTCACGGTCTGGATTTTGCTTACGAGTGCGTGTCTTGCCACCTTTTTCAAAAGTTTCTTGTAGGTCCGCATTCATCAAGCCAAGCCAGTTGCGATAGACTTCAACTTTTTCTTCGGCATCAACGGCAGCGATTGAATCTTCACAATCTTGAATCGCAGTAATCGCGGACTCAAGCAATACGTCTTTGATGTTTGCTGGATCATCTTTGCCTACTGGATTATTGGCGTCGATTTGAATTTCGGCATGCAAATTATTATTTTTTAATAAAATACCTGTAGGCGCTGCTGCATCACCCACAAAACCTGCAAATTTTTCAGCGGATTTTAACGAAGTACTACTATCACCCTGAACAATCTCAAGCTGACCATCAACGACTTTAAAGCCTGTAGCATCATTGTATGAACCTGATGCTAGCGCAAAATGCTCATCTAAGAATGCTTTAGCGTAAGCAACAACAGCAGCACCGCGAGTCGGATTATAGCCGCCTGTCGCTTCTTGACCATTTTCATCACTAATAACATCGGTACCATATAACGCATCATATAAACTACCCCAACGTGCGTTGGTCGCGTTCAGTGCATAACGAGCATTGCGTACGGGTACCACCAGCTGTGGCCCTGCAATATGCGCAATCTCGTCATCGACATTTTGGGTACTGACTTTGAAATCATCACCCTCTGGTAATAAATAGCCAATCTCTTGTAGGAAAGCCTTATATGTTGGGTAATCTATCTCGCCATCTTTGGCAGGGTGTTGTAGATGCCACTCATCAATCTGTGCTTGAATCTTGTCACGAGTTTCTAGTAGCGCCTTATTACGCGGGGTGAACTCTTTAATGACTTTTTCAAAACCTAACCAATAACTGTCTGAATCAACACCGACTTTCGGCAGCACTTCGTTTTCAATAAAATCATACAATTGCTGATCGATGGCAAGAATACCTTTTTGAATACGATTGGCGTTAGAAGATTGGCTCATGTTGTTATCCTTATCTGTTCGTGAGGGTGTAAAAACGAAGTTACTACCGCAATGGTTGGACATTGTCGGTCTTAGACATCTATTCCAAGTTTAGATGAAGTACGAAGCAAACTTATTTTTCTATCTTATAAGTTTGTCATGAATAGCGACTCAAGCATTTATGCTATGCTACTGAAGTGAATTTTCAATCTGAATAATTACAACTAAATGGGCTAAAAATAGCTAAACCTTTACCAAGCCACTTTCCTTGTTTGGCTGCCATTTGTCTTATTTTTATATCCATTTTAAAAATGAGAACACGCTTTGGCATGATATTTCAGCCATAGCATCAAAAGATGCTTACTAATAATATGCCAAAAACCGGTAACAGGCGCAAATGTATTTGTTTATTCTACAATGACTGCAACTGGGTAACTGCTACTTTATACCGTACTGCCAGTTGCTATAATACTCACCACCCATGACTAAGCGATGACGCATATATCAATATGCAAGATAAAAAATATGCTTCAATGAAATCTCATCGTACTATCAAATAAAGAAATAAACAAGAGAATAGCATTCACCAAGTAAATACTGGGGTTGTCTAATAATGATAACCTATACACCATCAGTGCTAAGGTGGCTCATGAATCATTTTTAATGATGAAGAGATGCTTTAGTTATGAAACATAAGCAATGAGACATAAGTAATAGAACATATATAAACAATGAGTAATCATTACTTGAGCAATTTTTACTTATTGGTGATCTATCTTATTTGTATATTCACTCAACACGTATAAAACACTTGACCATGACAGAGACTATGAACCAAGAAAATATGACACCCCATCACATCAACGACAATCTCATTACTGAAAACGCTACAGAACAAGACAGCGTCGATGTCACACAACTACGCACGCCTATAAAGGTAGACCTGTCCCCTATATATAGCTTTTTGGGTGCTCGAACGACTCAGGATTGGGTGGATGCTGCCATTGAAAACTTGCCATTAATCATTCAAGATCATGCCAACTGCGAAAAAAAAGCCGCTGGAACTGCCATGAATCTCATATTTCGCTATGAGTTCTCTTATGACTTACAGCGGAAGCTCGCACAGTTGATACGTGAAGAAATGCTGCATTATGAGCAGGTATTAGGCATCATGAACGATCGTGGTCAGGAGTGGGAGTATTTGAGTGCTGGGCGCTACGCTAAAGGTATGTTGAAGCACAAACGTACTTACGAGCCAGCAGCAATGGTTGATGTGCTTATTATCGGAGCGTTTATCGAGGCACGCTCTTGCGAACGTTTTGCAGCATTGGCTGAAGTTATTAACGATGAGCGCTTGGCAAAGTATTACCGCTATTTATTGAAGTCTGAAAGTCGGCATTTTGAAGACTATCTAGCACTAGCACAGTCATTGGCTGAAGAGAATATTGATGACAGAGTCGCATTCTTTAAAGAAGTAGAATCAGAATTGATATCTAGCCCTGATACTGACTTACGCTTTCACAGCGGCACACCTGCTTAGGTATTGATAGCTATATTTTGGATCAAGAAATTTAGACCAAGAAAAAAGATGCCGTTACCGCTCAAACCAACTTGAGCATTAATGGCACCTTTTCTGATTGAATCTAGCTGTTGGTACCTCTTATTATAATATTTTCGGTGAAAACCACAGCTAGCATGGCAGGTTATTATTCATCATCTATCATTAACGGGCTGTCATATTGTTTATTGTTTTTGGCAATTTGATGTGGGTCATGTTCGTCCGTTGCTCTTTCTGCAGCAGCAGGATTCGCTCTCTGTAAAGCATCATCAGCGACAATGCCATGGCTGTCATCTGCATCTTTCAATTCATGACTCTGATTAACTGCTTTATCATTTGATATGCTCATAACGGCTCCTCACTATCGTCACTATTATAATCGTCTTATCTAAATATAAGTTACTAGGGCGTGCTCCCAATTCGAACAACAACTTTATATCAGCTAAGCACTAGCTGTCTTTTTCATCAGACTTTAATACCCGTGATTGCGCATTGTCAGCGTTTGCATAACGGTTCAGATTGTTTATCTCTTCACTCTTACAGTGTTCTCCTGCAACCGTATACTCATTAATCCCATCATCAAACGCATTACCTTCTTGATCACGACGATCAGGCTGGCGTGCAGGGTTGTCATTATCGTTGACGTGTTTTGAGTGAACCACACCTTCTTTGAATGTATCCGTCCCTTTGTTTTCGGTAATCTTTTTGTCTATCTGATTGTCGGATAATGATGATTTTTTGTTTTCCATGATCATGTCCTTGTTGTTTTTATTCGCCTGTTTTATTAGCAACTGTTAATAGAGGTTTATATTGACTCATTACCCTGTTGACTCAAATCATTAGCATTTAACTCTGCCATATTTTTGCCACCCGCTGGTAAGTCTTCTTCTTTTCGAGGATCAGCATATATTTCATCCGTCTCTTGTGAGTCTTGTTGTGGACCATCAATATCTGTCTCATGCTTGCGCCCTTCGTAACTGTCTTGCTCATGTTTGGCCTGTGATGCGACCTGATGGTCGATTGTTACCTCTTCTGCGTTATTTGATGTTTTATCGGTTGTCATAGCGTATCCCTCAAGTTGGTATGTTAACAAGTTGATATATTAAACAGTCAATCAAAACCCTTTTGACACTGACTATTTATCAGTGCGCAGTTCCTCTTTAATAAAAGAAGTCTGCTCATCTTCGCTCAATGTTTTAGGCGTGGCGCTCTTTTGCTCATCTTCAAGGTTTTTTGCAATTTTTTGGCTATCTGCTTGCTCTGCGGCCTGCTTAATATCTGAGCGATCGTTATCAATATGACTCATGGTGATTTCCTTTTCTTATAATTAAATATCAGTTAGTGAAACATCAGTTTTCTGTCAGTTAGCTGACTGATAATATTATGACTGACCTTAAGTATAAAGAGGACATTACGTACCTAACCAGTGTGCTGCCGTATCAATATGTATATAAATGTGAGGTTACAAGACAGTTTGTAACTTATATAGTCAGTGAACGACTAAAACCACTACGGTATTACCTTCATTAGCCGTGCTGAATGTACAATCTGCAGTGGTCTACCTGTTACCTATTCTAGAATTTTTTTATAAATACCAATCTCAAACAGTATGAGTGACGATGTCTGTGTCTATGTGTGTCTCTGACTATACAAATAATTTGCCAAAAAAAACCAAGCGCTAGTATTTACTGGCGCTTGGCTTTTTCAATTCATTCACAACATTCAATAATGTTTAAACAGTCATTCAGAGAGTAGCTACACTGAATCTCCTACACCATTGATGTTTTTTAACAAGTACTCTTGGGCGATATGTGGTGTTTCACCAGTTGCCGGCTGCAGGTGTGTCCAAACACCATTGCCATCAAGCGTCCAAGCTTGCGTATTGTCTTTA
Source organism: Psychrobacter sp. FME13 (assembly GCF_014861395.1). GTDB lineage: Bacteria > Pseudomonadota > Gammaproteobacteria > Pseudomonadales > Moraxellaceae > Psychrobacter. The sequence continues at coordinate 24,674 of NZ_RRYV01000004.1, forward strand.
AGATAATTCAGTAAGCCATCTTGGTAGACTTGCTTGAACAATTTTTTGTCTTCAATTGGAAATGCCACTTCTACGCGGTGAAATAAATTACGATCCATCCAATCAGCACTACCGCAATATAAACGCTCATCACCATTATTATAAAAATAATAGATGCGCGTATGTTCTAAAAACCGACCTATTACTGAACGCACCGTAATATTCTCAGATAAATCTTTTACCTGTGGACGTAGACAACAAATAGAACGTAAAATCAGCTCAATTTTGACCCCTGCTTGCGAGGCATCATATAGCTTGGCAATCAGTTTTCGTTCCGTCAAAGCATTGACCTTTACGATAATATGGGCACGCTTACCTTTTTTTGCATGAGCAATTTCATCGTCGATAAAGCTCATCAATTTATCATGTAAGGTGAATGGTGCATGCAATAGTTTTTTTAGATTGGCCGGTTTACCCATTCCTGTCAGCTCTTGGAATATTTTGTGCACGTCTTCTGAGATATCAGGATCGGCGGTGAATAAACCATAATCAGTATAGACTTTCGCGTTGGCTGCGTGATAGTTGCCCGTACCTAAGTGCACATAGCGACGGATGCGGTTTTCTTCACGACGGATAATCAACATGAGCTTGGCATGGGTTTTATAACCAACGATACCATACACTACAACCGCGCCCGCTTCTTGTAAGTAGTTAGCGACAGCAATATTAGAGGCTTCATCGAAACGTGCCCTCAGCTCGATAACTGCGGTTACTTCTTTACCATTACGGGCGGCCGCTGCGAGTGCTTTGACTATTTCTGAATTGGTGCCTGAGCGATATAGGGTTTGCTTAATCGCTAGCACTTTTGGATCACTAGCCGCTTGCCACAATAAGTTAATAATTGGCGAAAAAGCGTGAAAAGGATGATGCACGAGCACATCTTTTTTTCGTATCGCAGCAAACATACTGGTCGCTTTGTCTAGCTTATCCATCTCACGGCGAAACTCTTTGGGAATTACATGGTTAAACGGCTGATAACGCAGCGCTGGAATATTGAAATCAAATAACAACCTTGTAAGGTTGACAGGACCATTAACGCGATACAACTGATTGTCATGTAGCTCAAACTCATTGAGCAAATAGTCACTGATGTCTGTTGGACAGTTGGTAGTGACTTCTAGACGAACTTTATCACCAAAGCGGCGGTTTTCGAGCTCACCTTCTAACGCTTTGGCAATATCTTCGACATCATCAGCCACATCTAGATCAGCATTACGGGTCAATCTGAACTGATGACAGCCCGTCACATTCATACCAGGGAACAGCTCACCGATATGCTCATGAATAATAGCAGATAACATGACGTGATGCTCTTTGCCGCCAGTCAACTCATCTGGCAAACGAATCACACGTGGCAGACTGCGCGGTGCTGGCACAATCGCAAGGTTGATATCACGGCCGAAAGCATCTTTACCTTCTAAGCTGGCAATGAAGTTTAAGCTCTTATTGACCAAACGCGGAAACGGATGTGCTGGGTCAATACTAATCGGTGTGAGTACTGGTGATACTTGCTCGGTGAAATAACGCTTCATCCATGCTGATTGCTCAGCATTGAGCTCATCGCGTTTGAGATAACGGATGTCTTCCTTAGCAAGTGCTGGCAAGATATCTTCGTTAAGAATACGATATTGCTCATCGATTGCATCGTGCATGACCATGGCTATTTCATTCAGCACTTCACTAGGACGCATACCTTGCACACTGGTCGAAACATCACCGATGTTGAGCTTTTGCATCAAGCCTGCGACACGAATTTCAAAAAACTCATCGATATTGGATGAGAAGATAATCAAGAAAAACAAACGTTCTAGTAGCGGATGACGAGTACTGGCTGCCTGTGCTAAAACACGCAGATGAAACTGTAATAAAGATAAGTCACGGTTGATATAGCTACTGGGTGAATAGCTGCCATCCTCTGAACGCTGCCATGCTACTTGGGTTAAATGTTTATTATCAGCAGTTTGAGCTTTATCGTTCACACCAGCATTGTTTACAGCAACATTGTTCACAGTAACATTGTCTTTCGCGTCACTGCTTTTTTTATCGTTTACATCTACCACGTCATTACTCCTGTTGCGTTATCGATACACCATCATTTTTTTTATACTTCTATTAGGGCATTGTCCTCAATCTGAACATTGCACTTTAAATGGGCTAAAAATGAGGACACGCCCTAGGACAAAGCAGCGAATTACTCTGCTTGCGGTAAGACGGCATTGTTCATACGTTTTTTGATAATACTTTGTTTGTTGCGCAATCGCCTATCACCTTGGTTGTCTTGGTAATACTTTGGATTGGTCAACATAGAAATAAGCAAAGATGATTCATCACGATTGAGGTTAGCAGCAGGTTTATTAAAATAATGCTGCGCAGCCGCTTCGACACCATAAATACCATTACCAAACTCTGCCACATTGAGATAAGCAGTCAAAATACGCTGTTTATCCCATAGGGCTTCAATCATCACGGTAATAACCGCTTCTTCTCCCTTGCGAGCATACGAGCGATGCGAAGTCAAAAACAAGTTTTTTGCCAATTGCTGAGTAATCGTTGAACCACCCGCAGACGTTTTACCTGTTTCTTCATTTCTTTTCATTGCTGCTTCAATGCCTTTCATATCAAAACCATTATGCTGGCTAAATGTCGAGTCCTCGCTTACTATCGCTGCTTGTTTGGCAGATTTTGCAATGTCATCATACTCTACCCAAGTCTGAGTGACTGAACCCTCGGTTATGCGATGCGTCAGCATAAACATGCTGTTATTAATCGGCTGCGTTTTCCAGATCAATAGTAGTCCAGCGACCAACACATGGAACACCACGACTATGAGCATTAATGCCAATAATAGTCGTTTGATAAATTTGCCAAAACTTGCCATGCGCGATATCCAAGTGATTAAAAAGCTAATAAGATGAAATGATAAATCAATAACGAGAAGCAGCAGGTCATCTTACCTAATCTCACAATCGCTGTCATTATTTACCCTACTTCTTTATCATGTCATAATGGTTAAACCGTCTGTATGCTTTGGAATAAAATTATAAAATCAGGACTTTTTTGATAATTATTAAGACAAGAGAACAAATATGTACGATGATAGTCATATAAAAAATTTACGAGCACGTATCATAGGCACCAATCCAAACCTTGATACAGTTGAAAATAGAGATAAATGGTGGTTGCTTGGCACCGCTGGCTGTCATTTATGTGACATCGCAGAGCAGCAGCTAATTCAATTTCAAGCGGTACAGCCCATCGATTATCACTATATCGATATCGCTGATTTTGATGAAACATTAATGTTAGAGTTTGCCACCACCATTCCTATTATTTTGACACCCTCAAAACAACTAAACTACCCATTTTCAGTACTGGACTTACAGCAACTCATCGTTTGATAATATTTAAATGGTCATAAAACCCTATAGTGAGAAAACTATGAAAGATTTAAAAAAAATAACAGAAATTGAAGACCTGCGCCGCATCGCTGAGCGCAAAGTACCACGTATGTTTTACGATTACGTCGATTCAGGCTCATGGACGGAGACCACGTATCGCAATAACGAAACGGATTTTGATCGTATCAAACTGCGTCAGCGAGTGCTGGTAGATATGGACAACCGCAGTCTAGCAACACAGATGCTCGGTGAATCTGTCAAAATGCCAGTGGCGATTGCACCAACTGGTTTTACAGGAATGATGTGGGCGGATGGAGAAATCAAAGCCGCACAGGCCGCTGAAAAGTTCGGTGTGCCCTTCTCACTCTCAACCATGAGCATCTGCTCAATCGAGGACGTCGCTGAAAACACCAATGCGCCATTTTGGTTTCAACTATACGTCATGCGTGATAAAGATTTTATGACCAATCTGATTCGCCGTGCGAAAGCAGCAAACTGTTCTGCGCTTATTCTCACCGCTGATTTGCAAGTACTAGGTCAACGCCATAAAGACATCAAAAACGGTTTGTCTGCGCCGCCGAAACCCACACTCGCTAATATGCTGAATCTAGTGACCAAGCCAGAATGGTGCATGAATATGCTCGGCACCAAACGTCATACGTTTGGCAACATCGTTGGACATGCCAAAAACGTCGAGGATCTCTCATCATTGTCAGCATGGACTGCCGAACAGTTCGATCCGCGCTTGAGCTGGGATGATGTCGCCCGTATCAAGGACGAATGGGGCGGAAAACTCATCATAAAAGGCATTATGGAACCAGAAGATGCCATACTAGCCGCCCGTAGCGGTGCCGATGCGCTGGTTGTCTCAAACCATGGTGGTCGCCAATTAGATGGTGCACTGTCCTCTATCTCTGCGCTTTCTGATATTGTGCAAGCGGTCCATGCTGAAAACAGCGATATCGAGGTCTGGCTAGATAGCGGTATTCGCTCTGGTCAAGATGTATTAAAGGCTATCTCGCTGGGTGCAAAAGGCACCATGATCGGCCGAGCGTTTTTGTATGGTCTAGGCGCTTATGGCGAAGACGGTGTCCGCCGTGCGCTTGAGCTAATCTATAAAGAGTGTGATATTAGCATGGCGTTCTGTGGTCATACCGATATCAATACCGTCACTGACAATATCTTGGTAAAAGGTACCTATGAAAACCTCAAAACTACCTATCTTTAAAGCTAGCTATTTATGACCATTCAACAATTATTTAAAACGGCACCTGTCACTACTTTGTTATTGGTCAGCTTTATTGGCCTATTTGTTATACAAGTGCTGACGGGCGTCGATGCCAATAATCCATCGACAGAAAACCTATTAAACTGGGGCGCCAATGCCTTACCCTACACCATGAATGAAGACCCATGGCGGCTGGTAAGCAGTGCATTTTTGCACATTGGCCTAATGCATTTATTGTTTAATGCCTTTGCGATGTACTTCTTCGGTCAAGTTGCCGAGCCGATATTTGGCTCAGCTAAGTTTTTGGTATTGTTTTTACTGGCAGCCGTCGGTGGCGGCTTACTCAATAACTATATAACATGGCAGGCGTTATTAGAGGGAACGGGGCAGCCTGGACTATCGGCGGGCGCATCTGGTGGCATCATGGGCATCGGTGCAGCATTATTAATAGTGGCGCTGTTTAAGATATCGGTCAATGGCATGGTACTCAATCTAAAAAGCTTGATAATGATTATGGGCATCAACCTTGTGTATGGTTTTGCGGTGCCGGGGATTGATAATGCAGGACATATCGGCGGTGCTATTACCGGACTCGTCATTGCATTACCTTTTGCGATTGCCTACCGTCAACGTATGACAGTCACTCTACAAAATGCCGCTATTTATCAGAACCAAAACCTACACCGTCATCAAACGACCTATATCAATCAACCACCTAGCGTCGATAGTTACTCAGCTCCTCACGCTACTGATTTAGATAATAGTGACTTAAATAGCTCTGACTTAAATAGCTCTAACTTTAATAGCAATGACCTTGCTCGTTATCGTTCAGATATGACCGACTCCTATAACGATGATACTTATGCGCAACGTAGCGCTGGTATGGATTCAAGGTCAAATATCGACACGGCTCATGCCAACAGCACCACACCAAAAACACCTATTAAACCCTCGTTTATCTGGCAGTTATTGCCATGGCTAGCGATGTTATTGATCAGTATTGGCTTTGTCTGGTGGTGGCAAGATATTCATGCTCAGATCATACAGATATTAAAAACCATTGAGTAAATGCGCATAGTTATTTATCATGACTAAACAGCCGATGAGTTTTACCCACTTATTGCTACACAGTTGCTTTACCTTATTATTCCTAATTTACGAGATTCGATTATGTTTAGACTTGCAGCGCTACCTAGTATCTCTACGCGTACCATGCTTATCACGTCCACAGCTACCGCATTATTCAGTGTGACCAGCATGTCTAACGCTGCACTGTTTGAGGACAACTTACCCACTGACCCAGATGCAGTATTAAGCGTCGGCGTCAACGCCATGTCTGTTAAGTCAGCTTATGACCTGGAAGACGATACCGAGATAAATGTGTTACCAGGCGTATTTTATGACAATAATCTGTTTTATATACGCGGCGCACAAGCAGGTGCTTACGTCATTAACAATAGAGCTAACCAGCTGTCTGCTTATGTCAAGCTTGCGGGTACTGAGTTTGACCCTGACGATGCTACTGATGATTTGGCTGGGCTAGATGAACGCAAATTGTCAGCAGAAGCTGGTTTGAGCTATCAGCGTAATACCTCACTGGGTGCCATCCGTGCTCAGATAGGCGCCGATGTGCTAGATCGCAGCGGTGGTAATACAGCTCGCTTGACCTATCTTGCCAGAGTTACTAAGGGCAATTTAACCGTCTATCCTAGCATTGGTTTTGAATACCATGATGATGATTATAACGAATACTATTATGGTGTCAGTGATAAAGAGTCAGCTGAAACTGGTGTTGACGCTTATCAAGCTGATGCAAGCTTGAACCCTTACGTAAGCGTCAGTGCCAACTATGACTTCAATGAAAAATGGGCAGGGTTTTTTAATCAAAGCGTGAGCTATCTACCGACTGAGCAGTACGATAGTCCAATGGTAGACTCGCGTGTTGAAGCAGCGACGACGCTTGGTTTGCTTTATAAGTTCTAGCTAAAATTGAATGTTTGGTAGAAAAAGCCGAGCATTTTGCTTGGCTTTTTTTGGTTTAAGTCGAGCTGTTATAAATTCAAACGCTCTGCTGGCTTTTTTATCATACTTTATTTAAGTTTCGCTCTAAATAGAAACGCCAAACCGTACTTATGAATAATAATACGTATGAGCCAATCCAACACCCAACTCCCCAAATTTTCAGTTCGATTTCTGAATCATGAACGCCTTTATCGCCTGTTGCTATTATAGTTGTGAGAAAAAAAGTAGATAACCCAAGCATTAAAGTAAAAGCGGCAAGGTTAATCGGGTTTTTATGGCGTAACGTCAGGTATATAGCTAGCAAAAAAGTGAGATTACTATAAGCTTGGAATACTAAACCAATCCAACCCAATAGAATACCCATTACTAAAGTCTCATAGCCAAAATAAGTTTCACCATCGTAATGTAGCGCAGGTAAACATAGAGATAATAGCCACACGTACAGAGCTATTTTAGACAGTGTTGGCGGGTTGGAACAAGTATGATCAAGGCTCATGAGTTATCCTTACTTATTCTACTGGAGCAATGGTTGTTTGATCTAATAGCTCCTAATATACCTATCCAATACTCCTCACTTTGCGTAAAAGCTGTGTATTTAGCATCACTGCTTCATATAAATTCCATAAAATATAAACAAAAAAAAGACCTTGCCACATTCTCTTATAAGAAGTGACAAGGTCTTTTTTATTTCTAAATCCTCAATAGAATCTAAGCATTACTTTTCAAATACGCTAACATAGTGTCCGCATCCGATACTTCAAATGGGTCTATTGGACAGTTGTCGCCAAAGTCAGCTTCCTTAAACACTTTTTTAACTTCTTTATTGTCGACTACCATCGAATAACGCCATGAGCGCATACCAAAGCCAACATTACTCTTATCAACCAGCATGCCCATTTTACGAGTGAACTCACCATTACCATCAGGAAGTAAGAAAACGTTTTCACGGTTTTGCTTTAGACCCCATTGGTACATGACGAACGCATCATTGACAGAAATACAAACTATTTCATCTACGCCTAATGCCTTAAACTCATTATAAAGCTCTTCATAACGAGGGAGATGGCTGGTTGAACAAGTTGGCGTAAAGGCGCCTGGTAGAGAAAACACAACCACTTTTTTATTGGCAAATAACTCATCTGTGGTTAGATCATACCATGTGAATGGGTTGTCTCCGCCAATAGAGTCATCACGAACACGAGTTTTAAAGGTCATATCAGGAACATGGGTAATCATTATTTACTCCGATTTAGGTTATTGTCTTTTTTTCTAAAATTCTGCAGGTATATGATAATAGTTATACTGGTCCATAAGCAATCTTTGAGATTACATCCCCTGGATAAAATATAGCAATAGCTTGAAAAGTATAGACCAAAAAAAGACCTTGCCACATTCTCTTATAACTCATATAAGAAGTGACAAGGTCTTTTTATTTCTAAACTCTCAGTGAGACAAATATGACACTACCAGAAAGACGCATGCAAATGGTACTTATCGTACATTAAGCAAGTCTAACGCTGTAGCAGGTCACTACTTGATCTACTGCTTGGTCTACTGCTTATTTAGGGTTCACCATATCAGCAGGAATAACCCACTCATCAAACTGCGCTTCCGTTAATAGCTCTAGCTCAACCGCCACTTGCTTCAAGGTTTTGTTTTCTTTATAAGCCGTCTTAGCGATTTTCGCTGCATTTTCATAACCAACATGACGGTTCAATGAGGTCACTAGCATCAACGAGTTATGCAAGAAATCATCAATTTTGTCTTTTACTGGCTCGATACCAACGGCACAGTTATCGTTAAAGCTGTTGCAAGCATCGCCAAGTAATTTAATAGACTGCAATAAGTTAAATGCGATCACTGGCTTATACACGTTTAGCTCAAAGTTGCCTGATGCGCCAGCCATGCTGATAGTCGTGTCGTTACCCATGACCTGAGCGACAACCATGGTCATTGCTTCTGACTGAGTTGGGTTCACTTTGCCTGGCATGATAGAAGAGCCTGGCTCATTTTCAGGAATCGTCAATTCGCCCAGACCACAACGAGGGCCAGATGCCAACCAACGTACGTCATTAGCGATTTTATTTAAGCTCGCTGCTAGCGTTTTTAGGGCGCCTGACGCAAATACTTCGGCATCACGAGCGGCTAGTGCTTCAAACTTATTCGGTGAGGTGACAAATGGCAAATCAGTTAGGGTTGATAGTTGCTCAGCCGCTTTTACTGCATAATCAGGATGAGCGTTTAGACCAGTACCGACCGCAGTACCACCTAATGGCAATTCATACAGGCCTTGTAGCGCGTTATCGATACGAGTCAATGCATGGTCAAGTTGGCTCACATAGCCGCTGAACTCTTGGCCTAACGTTAATGGAGTAGCATCTTGTAAATGCGTACGACCGATTTTTACGATGCTATCGAACTCTTTTGCTTTAGCAGCGAGCGTATCACGTAGTGCTGTTACCGCTGGAATCAGCAAGCTATTGATCTGACGAGCAGCCGCCACACGAATCGCCGTTGGGAAGCTGTCGTTGGTAGACTGTGCATGGTTTACATGGTCATTTGGGTGAATTGGCGTGTAGCTGCCACGCTCAGAACCAGCGATTTCGTTGGCACGGTTGGCAAGCACTTCATTCATGTTCATGTTTGACTGTGTGCCAGAACCTGTCTGCCATACGACCAATGGGAATTGATCAGTTAGACCACCATTGATGATTTCGTCAGCGGCTTGTACGATTAGATCACGCTTGTCGCCTTCGATACGCTCTAGGCTTGCATTGGTAATGGCAGCGGCTTTTTTGACCAATGCCATCGCTTCGATCATTGGACGTGGTAATGTTTCACCACCGATTTTGAAGTTTTGACGGCTACGCTGTGTTTGCGCACCCCAATATGCATCAGCTGGGACTTCCACATTTCCCATAGTATCTTTTTCGGTACGAGTTGCCTGATTCTGTGTCGACATAACTACCCTCTTTTCTGGTTTGTTGTTGTATGGCTGAGCCGTAAAAAGTGTAACACCTGCTACACTTAAAAGAATATACGATATAAAGTGGCATTATAATAGCATGACTAAGACCAGTTGAATATTCACAAATAATCATTGCCAATATCTAACATCAGCAGTCAGCATCAATATCTCATTGGATAATATAACTATGCATCCTGAACCAAAAAGCTCAATGTCAGAGGAATCAGAAATTAGCAACCCACCCAGACGATACTTTACTCGCCAGCGTCGGCAGTTAACTGACAGTACACGCAGGAATATGGGACAAGCGGCAAGCCTGTATCTAACTAAGTTACAACAGCGATTGCCAAAAAACGCACGTATTGGCCTATATTATGATGGGTTTGGCGAATTACCCACTCAGCCAATTTTAGAGTGGTGTCAACGCTTAGGCTATTTTTCTTATCTACCCGTGGTCGGTTCACTTGGTCATGCTAACAATGGCTTTGAGGATAAACGGCTGCGTTTTGTCCCTATCTATCATTCAAAGCTACTTAACGTACCAACACGTATCCATCGGTTAGGTATGAAGCAAAACCATCATCGCCGGCTACTTTGGGCGCGAGAATTGGATGTCATTATCTGTCCGCTGGTGGCAGTCGATACACACGGCAACCGTATGGGTATGGGTGGCGGCTTTTATGATACGACATTAAGTAAAGTCTATCGGTCAGGGGCGAAAAAACCATTAAAAATAGGCTGGTGTTATGATTTTCAAGTGGTTGAGCAGTTAGCGCGTCAACCGTGGGATGTGCCATTAGATGGCTTAATCACGCCAAGCGGCATAAGGTGGTTTTAATGAAAGATGATAAACAATTTAAAAAAGAAGACTCTAGCGCTGCTGATTCCAGTGCAGATAGTGTGGATGAGTATCTGCAAACGTTAGGCAACGAGGACGCTAGAGAGCGACGTTACTACAGTCAAGAGCAGCCGTTTAGCTCTGAGGAGATGACACGGCTAATCAATGAAGAACGTCTAAATAAACTGCTGGCGCAAAGTGATGAGTTTTTGAGTAGTTTGAATAGTGAGTTGAGAGATTTTGATGAGTAGCATTTATAATAAAATAACAAGAGTATAATTATCAGGTATGACACATGAGCGCAAAAAACACACCTATAAAGACAGTCGTTAGCTACTTTCGCTCAAAACCGCTACGAATAGTTTTCGCTAGTGTATGGGCTTTTTTTGTCGGTCTTATTATTACTTCAGGTTTTGGGCCACACCCTTATGCGCTAGAGATGCTTGATGCGCCTGAGCCGCATGCATATGCTATGGGGCTCGTTGTCACATTGGTGGTTGCAATGCTTTTTCATTTAAGCTTTCTAGTGACTATCGATGTATATATGCGTAGCCAGTGGAAGTTTTTTACCATGCTGATTGTTACTACGTTCTTTTTACTTTTCTTCGGTATGATGGTTATACATGCACCAGCGCCACTTGGCTGGATGATTGCGTGGAGCTTTTTATCATTTCTACTGTTTTTGGTTATTTGCTTTTGCCAGGCTTGCTTATTTTTTTTACGTTGTGTATTCCGTCAACCATAGTTATGAGGATAAAAAGTTTTATACTAATTAAAAACACCATTCACCCTAAAATATCATCACAATCCAACCAAATATCAATAACAGAATGCTTTAACGGATAAATACTTATTTTTTATCAAACTATTGTTTATAAATGACCTATGAACTATAATTATTGAAAATAGTTATCATTACCGAATAGGTATCGTCCGTCATGAAGAGCAAAACGAAAAAAGGATTTATATCACCAGCTTCACTCAAGGTTATTTTTTACCTTTGGGCAATACTATTTCTGCTAACGCTTGCTGATTATGTCTATGACTATAATGGTTTTGAGCTTGCCGAACTTAGGAGCTTTGGCTTCACTCTAGCGGGATTCTATACTTTCGCACTCATGAGCTATATAGAAACCCAACGGACAAAACAGCGCAACGACAGACCATTCTCACGTATCCTTATCCTTCTTGTATCTTATATTTTCTCAGGGATACTCATGGCTTTATTCATTTTATCAGCCCTAGACTATATGCGTGGTAATTTAGCGTTAGATCATATATATGATCCCGTTTTTCAGCTATTTTTCTTCTACCTTTTACTTAAAACCATAACAGAGATGAAGAATGGTTTAGTCCATAAAGAAGCGCCTATGCTTTCGTAGTAACGCTTACCTTCGGTATCTCTTATTCAAACAAAACAAGACTTACTTCTAAGTCTTGTTTTGTTTTATCTGCTGTTATTTACAAACCATACTCTGTACGTCTACAACACCATCGCGGCTATCCAACCAAATATCAATAACGGAATATTGTAGTGAATAAAGGTCGGCACCACACTGTCTTTGATATGGTCATGCTGTCCATCGATATTCAAACCAGACGTCGGCCCAAGAGTCGAGTCTGACGCAGGAGAACCCGCATCACCTAGCGCGCCAGCCGTACCGATAATCGCCACAGTTGCCAATGGCGAAAATCCTAAAGAGATACATAGTGGTACATAAATCGCGGCCAAAATAGGAATGGTCGAAAATGACGAGCCAATACCCATGGTCACAATCAAGCCAACCAATAGCATGATAAATGCAGCCATCGCTTTATTACCAGCGAACAGTGACGCCGCACCATCAACCAATGGCTGAATCTGATCAGTGGCTTTCATTACCTCAGCGAAGCCCTGCGCAGTAATCATGATAAAGCCAATCATCGCCATTAGCTTGATACCGTCATTAAACACAGTATCAGCATCACGCCACTTGACCACGCCTGTTGCCATAAACACAGCAAAACCAAACATCGAACCTAGCAATAACGATTCTGTGTATAGCTGTACGACAAAAGCGGTCACAATAGCAGCCAATGCCACCATTGTTTTTGCTGTACTTTGGGTTTGCGCACTAGCGGCGGTTTTGCTCAATGCATCATTTTCTATAGCGGCATCATGTGCCTCTTTGTCTATCGCAACTTGTTGATACTCACGCGGCTTACGGTAGCTAATAAACACAGCCGTCAATAAGCCAACAAACATACCCAACGCTGGTATCGCCATGGCATGAGTGACCGAGATATTACTCACGTCAATGCCCGCCTCACCGACGTTTTTCAGCATGATTTCATTCAGGTAAATATCACCAAACCCATACGGAATAAACATATAAGTAGTAACCAGCCCAAACGTAATCAAACAAGCAATGAGACGTCTATCAATTTTCATACGATTAAACGCTAGTAGCAATGGCGGTACTAGTAGAGGAATAAAGGCGATATGAATAGGAATTAAGTTTTGGCTAAAGCAGCTCATGGTGATTAAGCCTGCAAACAGCATGTACTTAATCATGCCACTGGTGCCGCCCGCATCAATACGCTTGATGACCGATCCTGCCAACGACTGTGGCAAGCCTGAATGCGCAATCGCGACTGCAAACGCACCCAGTAACGCGTATGACAGCGCGATTTGTGCGCCATTACGAATACCTTCTTGAAAAGCCTCTAAAGTCTCAGTGATACCGAGACCGGCTATTAATCCACCAGCCAGTGCACCGATTAATAAACTGAGCACCACGTGTACCCTTGCAAGTGACAGGCCTAGCATGATCACTACCGCCAGTAATACTGCATTGATTGTCATGTGTGCCTCGTATTCTGTTTTCTTTGGTCTAATTTAAACCGATTAATATTTCATGATGTATGGATATCGCCTTCGTCTTGAAGAGGCTTTATTCTGAATGACCACTGTTTAAGACGCGCGATAGTTTACCTTATTTTACCTATAAAACCTATGTGTAGAACCTGCTAGATATAAGACAAATCTGTATATAAACACCTAATACGCCTTACTTTTCAACGGCTTTTTATAAAAATTTTCACGAAATAAACAGCCGTATCCATCGCAATATCTATACAGATATGGCTATTTAATCAAGATAAGCATCTGACTTGCTCAAAAAGCCTTGCAATTTTATCTGTGAGCACCATTTATCTAACAATGAACCACGAACTTGACTTTACAAGTCTGGGGAACGAGGAAAAATATATGAGTGAACATAATATTGATAAAGACAACATCGACATCGATGTATCATCTGCCCTTAATACTGATACTGACGCAAGCAATGAGTCAGAGAGCTCATCTACTGATGAGTTAGACACCACGTCTAACGTTGTCAAAGACAATGAAGACGAAAGCTACTTGCCACTGCTAGCATTACGCGACGTCGTCGTTTATCCACACATGCAGATTGCATTGTTTGTAGGACGTGCGCCATCGGTGAAAGCGGTAGAGCTAGCACAGGCAGAGTACGGCAATAAAGTGCTGGTAGTCGCGCAAAAAGACTCGCTAACTGAAGATATTGATCACGACAACTTATATCAATATGGTACTGTTTGCCGCATCGTCAGCACCATGCCGCATGACAGCGATGAGAACTGCATTAAAGTATTGATCGAAGGTCAGTATCGTGCGCGCGTTGATAACATCGAAAACCATGATGATTTATTGATGGCTCGTTTTGAGCGTACTGATCTCGATATGAGTATGGATGAAAGTCAGCAAAAGAACACTATTCAAGCACTAACCACGCTATTTGAAAGTTATGCCGATGCACGCCTACGTAATGCGCGTGAGCTAACGCGTGTGGCAAAACGTATCGATGACTTACTTGAATTGATCTACTTTATCTCAACCCGTGTGTCGATGGATCTTGACATCAAGCAGTCATTCCTAGAACAAGACGACATCAAAACACACATCAATACCTTGACTGAATATTTGGTCAAACAAAGCGCTGAACAAAATATCGAACAAGACATCCAAGAAGCGGTCCGTCAGCAAATGGAAGATAATCAGCGCGAATACTTCCTAAATGAAAAAATGAAAGCCATTAAGAATGAGCTGTCAGATATGAATGACGGCGTGTTCGATGGTGATGACGATGTGGCAGAGCTGGAACAACGTTTAGAAAAGGCTGACCTACCAGACGATGTGCGCAAAAAAGCAGAGCAAGAGTTTAAGAAACTCAAAATGATGCCACCTGCATCAAGTGAATCATCAGTGGTTCGCAACTATATTGAATGGATTTTGGACACGCCATGGAATGCGACGACCAAAGTCTCTATCAATTTAGATAAAGCCAAAACTGTATTAGACGAAGACCATTACGGTCTGCAAGATGTGAAAGATCGCATCTTAGAGTACTTAGCCGTTCAATCACGGGTGAAAAAACTGCGCGGCCCTATTCTATGTCTCGTCGGCCCTCCAGGTGTGGGTAAAACCTCATTGGGTGAGTCAATTGCCCGAGCGACTGGTCGTAAGTTCGTGCGTATGGCGCTGGGCGGTGTGCGTGACGAAGCTGAGATACGTGGTCATCGCCGTACTTATATTGGTGCGATGCCGGGTAAAATCGTCCAATCATTGGCCAAAGTGGAAGTCAAAAACCCGCTGTTCTTATTGGATGAGATCGATAAGATGGCGCAAGACTTCCGCGGCGATCCAGCATCAGCATTGCTTGAAGTATTGGATCCTTCACAGAACGATACGTTTAACGACCATTATTTAGATATGGACTTAGACTTATCGCAAGTGATGTTTATCTGTACTGCCAATAGCATGGATATACCAGCGGCACTGCTTGACCGTATGGAAGTCATTCGTCTGCCTGGTTATACCGAAGAAGAAAAAGTTAATATCGCGCAGAAGTATCTCGTCCCAAAAGCGATTAAAAATAACGGTCTCAAAGACGGCGAGATTGAGATTGTAGAAGCAGCATTACACAGCATCGTGCGTAGCTACACACGTGAGGCTGGCGTTCGTAATCTTGAACGCGAAGTCAACAAGATCTGCCGTAAAGTGGTTCGCGGTTCCGTCGAAACACATGGTGCGCGCACACCGAAAAAGGCAAATCGTGAACTGGTAGTGGTCGATGATAAAAACATCAATGACTATCTAGGAGTCCATCAGTACGATTATGGTCTGGCAGAAGAAGAGCCGGAGATTGGCCGTATCACTGGTCTTGCGTGGACACAGGTTGGTGGTGAATTATTGACCATCGAAGCAGTCGCCATGAAAGGCAAAGGCGAACTGAGCTTCACAGGCTCACTTGGCGATGTGATGAAAGAGTCAATTCGTGCGGCCATGAGCGTGGTTCGTGCACGTGGTGATAGCTTAGGCATCGATTACGAAACGTTTAAAACCACTGACGTCCACGTACACATGCCAGAAGGAGCCACGCCAAAAGACGGCCCCTCTGCTGGTGGCGCACTGACGACAGCGCTAGTATCTGCATTGACTGGTATTGCCATTCGCCCAGATATCGCGATGACAGGTGAAATTACCTTACGTGGTAAGATCCTACGTATCGGTGGTCTAAAAGAGAAGTTGCTTGCGGCACATCGCGGCGGTATCAAGCATGTATTGATTCCTGCAACCAACGAGCGTGACTTGGCTGATATCCCTGATAACGTGAAAGAAGGCCTAACTATTCAGCCAGTCGCCACGATTGAAGAGATATTAAAAGTTGCGTTGGTTAGTATGCCAAAACCACTTAAGCCTGCCAAAGTAACAGTGGATAAAACCAAAGGTAAAGCATTGCACAGTTAATAAATAGTTATATTATTAGCTTAATCTGACAAGCTCTAAAAAGCCGCTCATCGTATGATGGGCGGCTTTTTTATTTAAGCGATTATTTCTATTTCAAATCCTTTAAGGTCTATTGAATATTCAATCCGTAACCCCCTAGGGCGTGTCATCAATTAGCACATTGATATAATTTATGATACCCCTTAACTTATTAAAAAATATAAACAATAGTTCTAAATGATATAAGATAATTACAGCTACATCAAAAAACCGTTAAAACAATATTACCGGATGGATAATGAGAAAAATGATATCTGTACCTCTTTGCGCTTTTGTATTGATTATGGCTGGTTGTGAAAGCCCTCTCAGTTATATCAAATCAAGCAAACCATTTATGACGGCTAACCTTAAAACCACGTATAAAAATCAAGATGCTGGGCAAATTTATTTGCGCCGCGTCGATAGTGGCATTCAAGTATATGGCACATTGACCAACTTACCATCCGACTCATTATTGAACATTAATATCTATATGTCTGGTGCTTGTATCAACCGTGGTAAAGTAGCTGGCGGCTATCTAAACTCTACATCTGCACCACTATCACATTCAAGACTCTCTTTCAGCTCTCCGTCAGTGATCAAGGTTAATAGGCAAGGCATCGCCAAAGTTGACTATATAACAACGGATATCTCTCATAAAAAATATCGATCAAACAGTGTGTATCAGCAAGCTTTTGTTGTTTATCCCATTCCAGTTGACGATAAGGATTTGTCTTTAGAAAAGACTAACACTCGTATTGCATGCGGCATAATTAGTCAATACTAAAGGCTGAACGATATACGTTACTTACATTTATTAACTGATTGTTGCGCTTCTAGTGAATAACTATTTCAACGCTTAGCTATACTAAATCTGATGTTAAACAGCCCCTAACACCTAAAAATAAATTTACCATAACAATCAAATATAAATGGAGATAATAATGAGTAAGACATTACTAGCAAGTACCCTACTATGTGGTTCAGTACTAGCAATGACTGGCTGTCAAACCGTAGAAGGTCAGATGCAAACAGGTAATCCGTTAAACCAACCTACCCTAAAATCAACGATTTATACCGTTGGTAGTGATAAAAAAGAAGTCGGACAAGTATTCTTGCGCCCAGTCGATGAAGGTGTGCAAGTTTATGGCAAGCTGATGAACCTACAACCAGGGCAAACAGTGGCGCTACACATCCATGAGACAGGTAGCTGTGCTGACATGGGTAAAGCGGCTGGTGGTCACTTTAATCCAGACAATAAGCCTCACTCTAGCCCAAACGATATGAATGGTCACGCAGGTGACTTGCCTAACTTAACTGCCAATGATAACGGTGTCGCGACTATTAACTATGTCAATAAGAAAATCTCTGCAACAGAAGCGGGTAAGTACAGCGTAAACCGTTTAGCGTTTATCGTACATGGTGGTACAGATGATTATACCAGTCAGCCATCAGGTGATGCTGGTGACCGCGTCGCTTGCGGTATCATCGAAACGATGTAATAGCACACTAATGACATTTAAAGCTAAATGTTACTTGGGCCGAATGTTATTGAAGCTAAATGCGATTAAAACTAAGTATGATTGATAGCATAAAAAAACCTCTTAGATAATCTAAGAGGTTTTTTATGGCTTAACACTATTTATGACAAAGATAAAAGAGATTTTACTCTTCTACCCACTCGCCTTTGCGCCAGTAAACACCCCAACGCGTGGCTTTACCGTTTTTCTCAGAGCCGATATATTGCTCTTTTTTCTTACGTGACCAGCGCAATATCGTTGCATTGCCGTCAGGATCTTCGTCTGGTCCTTCAAACAGATACTGGAACTTGTCTTCCATCTTATCCTTGATATCTCTTAGCTCAGCCAGTTTCGGTGCCCGTGTTTCACGTACTTTCGGGAACTTAGACGCTGCCAAGAACATCCCAGCAGCCCCTTCACGCAAGATGAAATAATCATCATGCTTGGTTGACTTTAGCTCTGGCAAATGAATAGGATCCATACGCGGCGGTGCGGCTTCTCCTGTTTTTAATACTTTACGTGTATTGTCACATTTTTGACAGGCAAAATAAGGACCGAAACGTCCCGTCTTGAGCTCCATTTGCCCATCACATTTATTGCAGTCGATGGTTGGTGCATCTGAACCCGGTACCTCGAATTTACCCTCTTCTAAGACATAACCATCACAATCAGGATTGTTACCACAGATATGTAATTTGAGACCACCATCGACGATATAGCCATTCATCGCTGTACCACATTTCGGACAGCGTTTTTTCTCCATCAAATCTTTAACTTCTGCTGCTTCGTCATCACCTTCTGCATCATCAAGGTTGGCAAAAGCCTCAACTGGCATTAAGTTTTTGGTGCCTTTGCAGCGCTCTTTTGGTGGTAAGTTATAACCTGTACAACCTAAGAACACACCTGTTGAACCGGTACGCAATTGCATCGGACGACCGCACAGATCGCAATGAACGTCAGGTACATCCGTTGGATCATTGGGACGCATGCCGTCTTTTTCTTTGGCACGCTCAAGCGTGGTTTTGAACTCACCATAGAAGTTATCAAGCACATCTTTCCAGTCTTTATCACCTTCTGCAACATGATCGAGCTTGTCTTCTAACGCAGCGGTAAACGTGTAATCCATCAAATCTGGAAAGCTTGCCGTTAGCCTATCAGTAACGATATCACCCATTTTTTCGGCAAACAAACGTTTGTTTTCAAGCTTTACATAACCACGATCTTGAATGGTTGAGATGATAGACGCGTACGTCGATGGACGGCCGATGCCTTTTTTCTCAAGCTCTTTAACCAAACTCGCCTCGGTGAAGCGTGGTGGTGGCTTGGTAAAGTGCTGACTCGGGTCCAACTTATCAAGCGTTAATTTATCGCCTTTTTTAACATCAGGTAATAGCGTATCGTCGGTCTTGGCTGGTGGCAATACTTTGGTATAACCATCAAACACCATGGTACGACCACGGGCTTTTAGCTCAACATCATCAGCACTTACAAATAAATTTACTGACAGATATTTTGCTGGCAGCATCTGACAGGCCACAAACTGACGCCAAATCAGCTCATACAGGCGTATTGCGTCACGCTCAACCCCTTTGAGCTGAATTGACTTCATATTGACGTTAGAAGGTCGAACGGCCTCATGCGCTTCTTGTGCGCCTTGTTTATTACCATAGAAATTTGGCTTTTCTGGCACGTACTTTGTACCATAGTTGTCTTCGATATAACCTCGAGCGGCAGCCAGCGCATCACCCGACAAAAACGTCGAATCGGTACGCATATACGTGATGTGACCTGCTTCATATAACCGCTGTGCCAATATCATGGTTTTCTTAACCGAAAACCCCAATCGAGTACTGGCTGCTTGTTGCAATGTCGAGGTAATAAATGGCGCACTTGGACGCGACTGTGTGGGCTTCTCTTCGCGCTCTTTGACGATAAAATCATTGGCGTTTAACACTGCTAATACTTTATCAGTCTGCTCTTTATTGACGAGCTTAAGCGTTTTGCCACCTTGTTTGGTCGCTTCTAGACGTATACCGATCTTTTCAGCATCTTTTTTACTAGTCGCAACATGCGTGTCTGCATGAATCTGCCAATACTCTTCTGGTATAAAGGCACGAATCTCATGCTCTCTTTCTACGACCAAGCGCATAGCAACCGACTGTACGCGACCTGCTGATAGACCACGTGCAACTTTTTGCCACAGCAGAGGCGACACCATAAAACCGACCACTCGATCCAAAAATCGTCGTGCTTGCTGAGCATTCACCCGATCTATATCGAGCTTAGAAGGCTGTTTAAAGGCATTTTGAATGGCAGATTTGGTAATCTCATTGAATACCACACGCTCATATTTACTATTAGCACCACCAATCACTTCTTTTAGATGCCAAGCAATCGCTTCCCCTTCTCTATCCATATCCGTTGCGAGATAGATTTTGTCAGCGTCTTTGGCTAAGGCTTTGAGCTCTTTGATTACCTTGGTTTTATTTGGTAGCACTTCATAGACTGCCGCCCAGTCATGTTCTGGGTCGACGCCCATGCGTCTGACCAATGCTTGCTGAGTTTTTTCTTCTTTCGTTAAAGTCTCATCTTTTTTGGTCGTTGCTGGTTTTTTTGCGCTCTTACTAGCACCAACTGGCAAATCACGCACGTGACCGATACTTGAGCGTACAACAAAGTCATCACCAAGGTATTTATTAATCGTTTTTGCTTTGGCTGGTGATTCTACAATCACCAAAGACTTGCCCTTTGATTTGTCAGCAGTAGATGTGGGGCTTTTTTTGGTTGTGGTTTTTGCCATATTTGACGACACCATAATATAAGTAAATTAAAAAATATAAGTAAATTAAAAGGTATAAATAAATTAAAAGGTATAAATAAATTTAGCCGCATGGCAATTTATAATAATTGGTTATAGTCGCTCAGCGAATTATTGTATTAGCGCTTACTAAGTTTTTAACCATGACACTGAGGTATACCCTCAATAATAAATGCTCATAAAAATAGTTATAAAACAAATAATAACCATAAAATAAAGATATAGTTATAAAGACGTTACACTGCTAGCCATTAAACTGTCAACTAAAAATGACTATGAGTTTATCAAAAGCACTTGCTTATTGATTATTAATGGTGACCAAAAAATAATTTACTACCTTGTCTTATTTTTCTGCATTTCTGACGCCCACTTTTCCAAATTCTCTTTGAGCGCTAATAGATCTCTTTCAATCAACGTATGATGGTACGCAGGATTACTTAACGGACGTACATAAGCAATGTCTTCCCAATAAATAATAATGCTGTTTGCCTTAGTCCATAAACCTTTTACAAAGGGTTGAATACTCACTGGCAAATCTAGTGGCGTTTTATCCAAACTGAAATTGGTTTTTTTGACCACACTATCCGTATTACTATGATGAGCACGAATGGCACTGGGAATAGTAAGCTTAGTATCTTTTTTAATCGTATCAACAAAACTGCTATCCGGGCGCCATTGTCCATCAATCACTTGATAGCGTGTATGCGGCAACTGCATATCTTCTAGCACCAAGCAGTACTGACCCATCATGCCGCGGCCATATTCATTATCTTTGCCCTTGATCCAGTCAGGACAGGCCACTAATTTTGGGTTAAGTTGTAGCCGACGCGCAGTCATACGCAGCTTATCCAAACGCTGATCAATACCGTTAGGTTTGAGCGCCATCATACTCCCTAATACAAATAGTACAATGACAACACCAATGAATATGCCCATGATCGTCTAACCTTTTGGCTAAAGTAGTGATACTAAAAAACATGCCGCTATTGGAATAACATCATATATAGCTGCTTATAATGAGCACAAACCTAGAAAAATCAAGCAGTATAAAATAACAATCACTGTATAATGAAGCATCTACACTGTACCAAAACCGCTATATATATATAGATATCAAACACTTATACCAACCAAAAATAAATATGATAAACAAATACAAAAAATTGTCAGCCGCAAAAAATGCTATGATAAACCATAATTTTAAACACGCGCAGGTTTATTATGAATTATCTTATTAAGCGAAACTCATCGACTGCTTACTTTTCAAATAAACTGGCTCAGAAAATCACAAGCCAACCCGGTATCACCCTATCTCTGCTGGGTATCACATTACTGGCATTATCCGGCTGTGCTACCACGCAAAGCCTCACACCACAGCAATGCCAAACCAGTAATTGGGAAGAAATCGGCCGTGCAGATGGTAGCGTTGGTCGCTCAGGTGCTTATTTTGGTCATTATGCGAATAGCTGTGCAAGCATAGGCGCAGCAACACCCAATCGTGTGCTGTGGGAACAAGGACGTCAGCAAGGACTCGAAAACTACTGTACCGAACTCACTGCCTATAAGCTTGGCCGCGAAGGCTATGACTGGCAACCTGTCTGTCCGATCGAGGGTATTGAAAAGTTAGAAGAGGCTTATTCACAAGGGCGTTACTACTATATCCGCCAGCAGAACTTGGATTATCTACGATCACCTTATCCTTTCGGACATAGCCCTTTTGGTCACAGATACCATCCACTGAGACATCATTGGTAAAAAGAAAACCCCAATGAGTACTTAATTTGAGGTTTAAGTACTCAGTGAGGCTGGAGAAGATTTTATTATTTTTATTTTATTATTATACTAGCTACCTTGATGATGGTTGGCTATCTAACACACGTCATCCCTTCTATATACACGCTTTACTCATTCACAAAAGCTATCTTGGTCAGTCCTGCTTCACTAGCCGATGCCAATACTTGTGCAACGGTGTCGTATTTGCTTTCTTTGTCTGCACGTAGCTGAATAGAAGGGTTCTTACCTTCTGCACCTTGCTGCTGCAGGCGCTCATCCAACTGCTCTATTGTGAGAGGCTCACTGTCCCAAAATATGCCCGCGTCCTGATCAATACTAATCTGAATAGCTTCTGGTGGTGGATCATTCACTTGTGCACTTGTCTCTGGCAAATTAAGCGGTACAGTCGGATTAAGTACAGTTGCAGTCACTAAAAAGATAATCATCAAAACCAGCATGACATCGATAAGCGGAATGAGGTTCATCTCATTCATACCTTGGACGTCATCATCACCTAATTGAAATGCCATAATTACTCTCAATATATACTTGCTATGTGTGCTTAGTCGTACTGCCATAAAGCTGGCTGCTAGCTATCTGGTTGAGATAACAGCCACGATTTTACTATGTATTCTACGGCTGTGAGGTAGACGCATTGCGATATGATCTGTCAGTTTTACTCGCTTGCGCGCTACTTGGAGTTACTGATACGGCGACTGGCTCAGCGGCTGTCTTCTTACTCACATTATTAATAGTTGACGTATTTATGTGTGCAGCATCCGCCAGTAAGTCATGCGCTCTGTCATTTGCGTGATACATCACACGGCGATTGATACGTATAGCAAGGTTATAAAAGACCACCGCTGGAATAGCGACAGCGATACCCAAGCCTGTCATGATAAGTGCTTCGCCAACAGGTCCTGCCACTTGTCCTAGTCCTGCTTGTCCACTTGTACCAATACTATGCAGCGCATGAAAAATACCCCAAACCGTACCAAACAGACCGATAAATGGTGCAATCGCTGCCGTCGTACCAAGGATAGGTAGTCCACGCTCACTAGAAAAACGATAGCGACCAATATGCTTGAGTAACGCCTGCTCGATTATGACGCGACGCGTCGGCGCATCCACTTCTCTCAATCCAGTCTGTTTGGCTTGAATTTGATGAGCCAAATCATCGGCAACCGTAGAAGCCAGCTTGCGGCTCTGTAGTACACGAATGATACCCGTCACCCAAGAGATAAGGGATAAGGCGAATAGTAAAAAGAACAAGGTTTTGGTCACCATGTCACTATATTGCCAGTATTGCATAAAGTCCATGTCAGACTCCTTCGTCTTTTGTGTTATGACTTGATATCATTGCAGATAGCACAGTTGCTTTCATTATGACAATGTTATTTAAAATTATTAATATTGATATCACAATTTATAAAAAACTTGGTATTACTTTGGCACTTTATAAGAAACAGTAAATGTGACATTTCCTACTCTTGGAACACCATTTTCAGTAAAAGGTTTAAATCTACCAGATGTGACTTGTCGTTTAGCTGCATTATCAACTGCTCTATTCTCTGACGACCTTGCCACTCTCACATTACTAATAACACCTTGTTTATTGACGGTCATTTTCAGTACAACATTAAAAGTCGCACCTGGACGAGCGCTAGATGCAGCACGTTTAGGAAATTCGAAGTTTGGCTTAGATGCCCAGCTGGCACTATTAGCAGTAAATTGCACCGGTGTATTGTTAGCAGCCGCAGCCGCAGCTTCCGCTTCTTTTGCTTTTTGTGCCGCAGCTGCATCAGCAGCCGCTTTAGCATCAGCTATTTCTTGAGCCCTCTTTGCGTCTGCTGCAGCTTGTACCTGTGCTGCTTTTGCATCGGCATCGGCTTGTGCTCGCTGTTGTTCAGCTAATAATGCATCTCTTCTCGCTTGTTCGGCTTTCGCCGCCAAAAGCTTGCGCTGATCATCAGCCACTTGCGTCATATTACTTTTTTGAGGGGCAGTTTTTTGTGGCGCAGGTGGTGGTGTGAACTCAGCAGGCTTAGGCTTTTCAGCTTTTTTCGCTTTCGGCTTCTCTACTGGTTGCTTTTTCTTCACAACTTTAGGCTTGAGCGCAGCAACTGGCTTCGCTTTTGGCTTAGGCTTAACCTCTCTGACCGGTTTCGGTTTTTCTTCAATTTTCACCTCTTCAATCTCCACAGGTGGTGGTGGAGGCGGTGGCGTGAC
This sequence comes from Psychrobacter sp. FME13, assembly GCF_014861395.1. GTDB lineage: Bacteria > Pseudomonadota > Gammaproteobacteria > Pseudomonadales > Moraxellaceae > Psychrobacter. The sequence continues at coordinate 49,337 of NZ_RRYV01000004.1, forward strand.
CAGCTCTATCTCAATAGGTGGTGTCACCTTTTCTGGTTCTACTTTCATCTCAGGCGCTTTGACCGCCGCTAATGCGACTGCCGTCAGCGCATGCAATCCCACAACTATAGCGATAGTCGCGAGAGTCAATTTAGGTGATGGCGCGTCTAAATTCGTTGAACTCATAACACCCTAATATTAATTAACGGAGATAGAATGGCGTAGATAATAATGTAAACGATAATTATTATCAATACTAAATTACAATAATTTTCCTTATTTGAACAATTATATCAAACCAACTTCAGTTTGTTAATAAAAACCATTATCATTTGTATTGATAATCAATCTCAATTGCCTTATCATTGCCATTCTTTGGTTACTTATAAAGTAGTATTACCTATTTTACACAAAAAAATGTAAACACACCCATACAGTAAATGTAAAACCAAGTGATCAGCAATAATAGCTGCCAAAGCAACACCGCCGAGCATTGTCAGGTATATATCTTATATTAGATAAGCTCATTTCATTTTTTATACGGGTACTCATCTTCCTTATACCCAAACCAATAACATACCGAGTTATTTATGGCTACTTCCTTATTCTCTAATCCTTCGTCTACGTTTTTTAAACGCCCATTACTGACTGCTATGATAACTGCACTGGTTACTAGTATCAGTGTGGCAGGCTGTAGCTCGCCTGAATCTAGCGATGCTGAGACAACGGATACCACCACTGAAAACCAAACTGCTGATAACACATCTGCTGACATCATTACTCTTGATACAGTAAGAGGAGATGTTGATTTAGCAGTAAATCCATCGCCTGTCGTGGTATATGACATGACGTTGATGCAAGATTTAGCAGCACTCGATGTGGCTATTGATGGCGCGCCAACTACTACAGAATCTCTAGACAATCTTCATTCTAAAAACCAGCCAGAGCCTACAGTTGTGGGTACAGTATTTGAGCCAGATCTTGAGGCACTGAACGCCATGCAACCACAAGCCATTTTAGTTGGCTCACGCATGGCCGAAAAATACGATGAGCTGTCTAACATCGCACCAACACTAGACATGTCTATCGATACCGCCAATATCTATGAATCAAGCAAGCAACGCTTGGCTGATTTAGGCGCATTATTTGGCAAAAGCGAACAGGCTGCTAAGCTACAACAAGACATCGATGGTTTGATTGAAGAAACCAAGGCTGTCACTAAAGACAGTGGTAAGGGTCTAGTGGTCATGGTCAACGGCAATAAAATGTCGACATATGGTGCTGAATCACGCTACGGCTTTATTCATAATGTCGTAGACATACCAATCGCTGATGATCAAATAAAAGATGGTCGTCATGGTCAACCAATCTCTTTTGAATACCTACAAAAAGTAAATCCAGACTGGTTGTTTGTGGTAGACCGTAGTGCCGCTATCGGTGCAGACAGTGTTGGTGCAAAAGCAGTATTAGACAATCCATTAGTAGCACAAACCACCGCATGGAAAAAAGACCAAGTGGTTTATCTCAGCCCAGATTCTTACCTTGCGTTTGGTGGCTATTATCAGTGGATACAAGATTTGACAACCATCAGAGATGCCTTTACTAACGCTAAGTAAACGCCACTTTTGTTTTAGACCGTTTTTCATGACCGTCTTTACAACTTATTTGTATGCCAGTAGCCGTTATGTCTTTATTTTCACATCGTGCACAGCCCAGCGTTAAATCCAGTACTTCTTTGCCAGCCGCATCAGCGAGTTGGAAAAGCGGTACTGGCAACAGTCTCAACTCTAAAAATCGCCGTGCCGCCATGCCACCATGGTTAATCAACACGGGCAGCCTCATTATTATGGGGCTTTTGGTGTTATTGAGTTTATCTATTGGCGTGGCAGATTTTTCATGGTCTGGTGTGTTACACAGCCTTATCAATCACAGTGCCAACTCTGATAGCTCGCTTTTTTTAGTTAGCCGACTGCCCCGTACTATTGCAATTATCTTGACTGGCGTCTCGATGGCAGTGGCAGGAATGATTATCCAAGTGGTGCTAAAAAACCGCTTTGTTGAGCCATCAATGGTCGGCGCCACTCAAAGCGCGGCGCTCGGACTGCTAGTGGTCAGTCTACTATTCCCAGCCAGTGCGCTTATTATTAAAATGGGCGTGGCCACGATCACAGCGGTCTTTGGCATGATGCTGTTTATGCTACTCATTCACCGGATCCCGCCGACTGACTTTTTGATGATTCCTCTGATCGGCATCGTCTTTGGTGGCATTATCGAGGCGGCAACGACCTTTATCGCTTATCAGACTGAATCGTTACAGATGCTGAGCGTTTGGCAGTTTGGAGATTTTTCTGGTGTACTAGCGGGTCGGTATGAGCTGCTTTGGCTGACAGGAGGTCTCTGCGTGTTGGCTTATATCATTGCTGATAAGCTGACCATCGTGGGCTTGGGTGACAATATCGCGCTGAACCTAGGCATTAGTAAACGACAAGTTACGTGGCTTGGCGTTGGTATGGTTGCAATGATGAGTGCTGTTGTTGTGGTCACCGTTGGCATGATTCCTTTTATCGGTTTGGTCGTTCCCAATATCGTCAGCCGACTGATGGGAGATAAGTTACGCCGTAGCTTGCCAGCAGTGGCGCTACTCGGTGCCTCGGCTGTCCTACTCTGCGATATCATTGGTCGCTCTATCCGCTATCCATTTGAAGTACCGGTCGCTACAGTATTTGGGGTGGTTGGTACGGTACTGTTTTTATGGCTGCTGTTACGCGCTCCCGCTGATCGATAAGCTTATGCTTATGCTTGATGCTTATGCTTGATACTACAGGACTCACGCATGTTTTCACCATCTACGCCCCACTCCAAAAAAACCAATCATGCGAAAAACAGCATCAGAAAAAAAGAGGTCTTAAATAACGGTGCTCATGCAACAACGTGGCAGGCTCGTATCGCCCAATCTTGGACATGGATTGTGAATCACCCAAAGTCAATCGCTACTGCCGTTTTAGCAATTTCAATGCTGCTGTTTTTGACACTGAACGTCAACGGACATTGGGACTTTGCCCTACCCTTACGTGGCAAAAAACTGCTGGCGTTAATGGTCGTTGGCTATGCGATTGGGGGCTCAACACTACTATTTCAAACCTTAACGCACAATCCAATTCTCACGCCTTCTTTATTAGGTTTTGACTCACTATATATCTTACTACAAAGTCTACTGGTGTTCTTTTTGGGGGCAATCAGCTTTACCAGTATTGATCCCCTTGCCAAATTTAGCCTTGAAATTGTCTTGATGTTTGGCGCGTCGTTATTACTATTTAAGTTGCTGTTTTCAAAAAGCAGTCAAGATTTGACGCGGTTGATATTGGTCGGTGTTATCTTTGGTGTGTTATTTCGCAGCTTATCAACATTGATTGCTAGACTAATCAATCCTGATGATTTTGTCGTCGTACAATCAGCTAGCTACGCGCAGTTTAATACAGTCAACCCTCAGTTACTCGGTATCAGTCTATTTATCTGTGCTATCACGGCGATATTTGTATGGCGCTGGCGCTACCAATTCGATGTACTGATGCTTGGTAAATCCCAAGCCATTAACCTTGGTATTCATTATCAGCGCCTAGCATTTGGACTATTGACCATTATCGCTATATTGGTCGCTACTGCTACTGCGCTGGTTGGCCCTGTGACCTTCTTTGGTTTATTAGTATGCGCCTTGACCAATCGCATCGCTCGTCACATGTATCACAGTGAACGGCTGATACTGGTCAGTTTGGTTGCTATGATTTGCTTGGTACTCGGTCAAACTATCTTTGAGCAAGTACTGGGTATGGCGGGGGTATTATCCGTTGTGATTGAATTGGTGGGCGGCTTGGTCTTCTTATTATTAATTTTTACGACACAACGTCGCCGTCGATGATAATACAAACTAACAGCTAACAATCAAAATTAGCACTCTCTGAAGACAAGAAGCACTATGATTAAATTAGACAACATCTCATACCATATTGGCAAACAGCAAATCCTGCATGACATTACGCTGTCTCTGCCAAGCGAACAAGTCATTGCTTTGATCGGTCCCAATGGTGCGGGTAAGTCCACCTTATTTTCCGTCATGGCACGCCTGCAACCGCTACAGTCAGGACAAGTGAGTTTCGCTGTAGATAATGAGGAACGTGATATTGTCAGCTGTCATGCGCGGACATTGTCTAAAACAGTCGCGATGCTCGGACAGGAAAACCACGTGCAAGGACGACTACGCGTACATGAGCTACTGATGTTCGGTCGCTATCCGTATCATCAAGGGCAACCAACCGCAGATGATCATCAGAAAGTACTAGAGATTATCGAGCGATTTGAGCTGGAACTGTTGGCCGACCGCTTCTTATCAACCCTGTCGGGCGGTCAACGCCAGCGCGTATTGATTGCGATGATTGTTTGCCAAGATACGCCGTATTTATTGCTTGATGAGCCATTGAATAATTTAGATATGTACCATGCTGGTCGACTGATGCGTGAGCTGCGTGAGCTTAGCCACAGTCAGCAAAAGACCGTGGTGATTGTATTACATGATATCAATCAAGCAGCACAATTCGCTGATACCGTGGTCACTATGAAAGAAGGCCAAGTGATAGCCGTTGGTCAGCCTGTCGATGTCATCACACAAGAGACGATGAAAGAGCTGTACAACGTCGACGTAACCGTGCTAAACCATCAAGGCCGTCCAGTAATTGTTGATGCGGTTTAAATACAGAACTTTGCAGACGAAAAAAGGAATTCTTGATGCATAAAATGCTATTAAATCATCGATGGATAAACTATAAAAATCTATTGATACTGTTTTTAATCGTGAGCTTTTGTCTGTGCCTGTCTTCTGCTGTAGATAAAGACATAGCAAATACCTTTTTTTGGTTAGGGATAACTTTATATGCGCTAAGATTAGTCGTTATTCCTATGGACTTTACTCAAGATATTGCTTCAGTAGATTATACAAAGAACTATGATAAAAATAATACATGGCATAAATGGGTTATGCTAGGTGAGAAGTTTGCTTCCTTTATTTTTACTGTCTGGATAGCATACACAATATTTGTGCAATTAAGTTGATAGAATGCCCTAGCCAATTTGGCAATATCACCTGCCTTTTTGCAGCGCCTTTAATCGACTTTGACGCCCTTTCCACCACAGATAAACACCCGTCACTGACAACACCGTCACAACCAAACCTAATACCGCTAGAAATATTTGATACAGCAAATGACCGATACCATGGCTAATATGCCCCATGTGTAAGCTCATCAACCAATTGTTTGTTTTACCACCAAATGATGCGTTTTGGTAGCCAAAGTTCACGCGCTCAACGTTACCGGTTTTTGCATCGACCGAGATAGATGAAGCACCGCCTTTCTTACCAATATCTTTATCTGTTTTAAAGCGCAATTGCCATTGACTATCATCTTCAATCCAGCGTACGCCCAATAGCTGCTGTACGCTCATGCCCTGGCTTTGAGTCGCGATGGCAGCCTGCTCACTTAAATAAGCAATGCTATTGGCCTTATTGACCACATCAACAGCACCCAGAGCACTGATGTCAGTGGCTTCAGTGCTAGCTTCGACACTAGGTGACTTTCTCATTTTTTCAGGTGGTTTTTTTGACTTTTCTTGTTTTTCGCCTCGTCCTTCTAATCCAACGACTGCCTGCATCACGGGTCGATAGACTTGCTGTAAATTAAAACCAACACTCGACCAAGCGATGACAAATAAAATACCCCAAAGCCATAACCCGAAAGCATGATGCAAATCATAATTGAGTTTAAACAGGTTACTCTTGGTACGAATTTTCCATGCGGGCAACCAACGCTTGAGAAATGACGCGCGTTTTTTAGCGGATTGTTTTTTCTGAGTCTTTTTCTTTTTAGCAGCTCTAGGAAAGGTCAAATAAAAGCCAATGAAGCAATTAATCGTCCAAACAAGCGAGACAATACCCAGTATCAACTTGCCAATATCGCTAAGCAATAAATCGCGGTGCAACCAAAACACTTTCCACATGGTGTTACGCCATGCCCACTCATTCCTATCACGAGTACCGATGATATCGCCCGTATAAGGATGAACATAAACTTCTTGAAACAGTGCTTTTGGTTGGTTTTGGGCAGCCTTACCTCGGACCCTATCTACCGAAAACACCGCGGTCCGATCAGCCTCTATTGTGGTTGGCATACTAGAAAAAGTATGCTGCGGGTAAGCACTGATGACCCTATCATGAAGTGTGGCAATAGGCAGTTGCGGTGTTTCTTGGACATCAACCTGAGCCAGTTCATGATTGAAGACATCATCCAACTCCTCATGAAATGCCAATAGCGTGCCAGTAATACCAGCGATAATTAAAAACGCGGCCATAGCAAGCCCAGTATAACGGTGAATCCAAAGACAGCTATAGCGAATATTAAATGACATAAATGAATCTGCTGTTATATTGTGATAGTTATTGATTAAAAATTTAAAGAATTAAAAAAGCTTCTTTAAAAGGCCTACTAAAAAACGATTGCTTAGATAAGACCATTTAAAAAAGTTACTGACAGCACAAAGGTCTGAGCCAGTAGCTCAGACCTTTTCTAATCGAACAAATTTTATGTCTACTTATTAAAAGTCAACGCTAACGTCGAACACATAAGTACGGCCAGGCTCATTGAACGTACGTGCACCAGCATTCGTAGCAGTACCCTCACGATAAACACCCGTATCAAATAAGTTTTTGACACCAGCACCAACGGTTATATCCTTAGTCAGATCATAGCGAGTGCTGACATTAGCAATGGCATACGGCTCGCGATCAAGCAACGGATCATCACTATCATCTCCCGTTGTAGCTGAAATCGTAGGGGCTTCAATCGTGCCATAGTAGCTCACATCAAAACCGGCATTCCACTGAGGCGTAATATCCCAATCGACACCCGTGTTCACAGTGAACTTAGGAATGAGTGATAATGGCTCGCCATTGTCTTTACGCTCTGAGCGGATGTTGCCAGTGACATTAGAAGACCATTTTACATCGTCAGTGACTGGTACTTGTACAAAACCTTCTAAACCTTCGACAATTGCTTCACCTTGATTGTCCCATTGAAAGATAGAACGGTTCGTCGCTGTATCTACCGCCACACGATCCGTACCAGCACCAATGCGGTTATCATAGGCATTATGGTAATAAGTCAAGCCTGCATTCAGCCCAGTGCCATCATCATAAGTAAAGGTCAGCTCTTTGTTCCAAGAGGTTTCATTTTCTAGGTCAGGATTACCTAAGACTTGACAACCTCTTTCATCAAGAGGTACCCAAGATGGGCAGCCATTTCCACGAGTGTAGTAAATATAGTTTGGGTCAAGCTGGTACAGCGATGGCGCTTTAAATGCACGACTGACACCTGCCTTCACTGACCAATCAGGGCTAAAGTGCCAAGTGGTATTGATACTCGGCGACCAGTTACTGCCAGCTTCGCTATGATAATCGAAGCGTAGACCTGGCGTGACATACCAATCAGGCGTGATCTCATAGTTATCTTCTAAATAAGCACCGATGAGGTAAGCATCTGAGGTCGGGTCGCGCTTGTCAGGGTCGGTCTCCACATCACCAAACTCAAAACCATCATCAAATGTCATATCAGATACCACAGGGTTGTCTAACCTCTCGCCGCGGAACTCAGCACCAGCCGTTAAAGTATGACGGTCAAAATAGATATCCCACTCTGATTTGGCATTGAGCGTATCGTAGGTTGCCTCTACCCATTCAAAATCCTCGCCGTCGTCAGGTATGACAATCTGACCTTCACCACCACCCGCACTACCTTCACCCAAACGCTCATTAATTGTCCGAGTGTACTCCACAAAGCTATTGCTACTAGCATTATCATACTCACCGCGATGGGTAATCGCCGCGCCGTAGCGTTGCATTTTGCTGGTTGTTTCACCGTCTAGTTCGTCTATCAATGTTTCATTCACTGACTGGAATAATGAGTCACCCGCCCATCGGTTTTCTTGACGGCTATAATTGACCTCAAAACCGACCGTATTCATCGCATCCATCGCGTATTCAAACACTTGGCGCGCATCGATATTTTCAACCCCTTCAGTACCTGCTGCTACTGAATCATCTAGTGCTTCAGCTGCATTAATATACGGATCATCTGCTTCACTATCGTGATAGCCTAGAGTGGTACGTGAGGACAGCTTGTCAGTCAAAGCGCCTGCCATATTGACATTGGTACGCCAGCTACTGCCTTCTAAGTCGCTCTCTGGTGCCTCGTAGTGCCCAGTCACAGAAAACTCTGTATCAGTCGGGCGCTTAGTGATGATGTTTACCACACCGCCCATACTACCTGAGCCATAACGGGCAGCAGCAGGACCACGCAATACTTCGATACTCTCAATTGCACTTGGTGGTACCCATTGCGAATCACCACGCGTGTCTTGCTCACCACCACGGCTAGGTCGTGAGGAATTACGCGAGGTAACTGGACGGCCATCGATTAAGATAAGCGTGTTGTTCGGACCCATACCACGCAAATCAATCTGACGTTGGTTACCACGTTGACCTGACGTCGATGACCCTGACAGGTTCACACCTGGCATCTTACGTACAATTTCTGAAATATCATTAGAAACGGATGATTTTTCGATGGCTTCTTCACTAATAACGGACAGTCCTGCCGCCTGCTCTAGCTCCTCTCTTGCCGCTCGCACCACAATAGTATCAAGTGTCGCTGTAGGTACTGCTTCTTGGTCAGTCGCCTCATGCACAGCTACCTCATCACCCTCAGCAGCAAAAGCGGTGCTGCTAAGAACCGAGGCGATAGCGATGCTTAGCAAAACTTTGCCGGTCGCTAAAGGTTGTGAGGTTTTTGGAGCATTAAGGTGTTGCTGAGGCGAAATATTTGAGAGTTTTGACATGAATAATGTTCCTTGAAGCATTTGATCTCAATAGAGTCTTTCAATCTCGAACAATTTTAGTCATTTTTGATGTGGCATCCACATCGTAAGCATATATAAGTTGATACATACAAATAGGCACACGACTGCCAAGCAAGACAAACTTGTTATCCAGTATATGTATGATGAAAACGGGACTAAAACATAGCCAAAAGGCTTAAATATCGATAGATGAAAAACTAGTAAAAGTATCTACTGCATACGGTTAAAGGTTTGGTGATACTGCGACTGGCAAAAGCCAACTCATTTAAATAGTAATCACAATAAAGCCTCCAAAAAGAGGTAATACAAAAAGCTGTTAATAATTCTGTAATAAACAAAACACACTTTAGCAAAACAGAAATATTAATGCAAATATTAATAATAATTATTATCATTATCATTATCATTAACATTAAATTAATAATGTATAGTCAAAAAATGATAAATTGAATACAAAAACGTTGACTACAAATTTAGGACTTCTAAGGAGGGAGGGTCAGTCTGTAGCGACTTAGGAAGTCACTGACGGTACCTGATTTTCGATTTACTGTTGGGTACAACTGGTAAGGCTAACTTGCTTTAGAAGTTACCTACGCTTAGGGCGTGCTGAATACTCAACACGCCCTATCTATCAAATGCCAATTATTTATATATTAAAACTGATAAGTTAAAGAAGCTTTCACATTTCTTCCCATCGCATAATCAGTATAGTCCGAATCGGCTGAGTAGCGTGATGAGTGATTTGCGTACGTTTCATCAAACATATTGTACACACCTAGGGTCGCTTTCACGCCCGCTAACTGCTGAGGCTTGTAGGTCATGAATATATCATGTACGTCATAGCCTTCTTTTTCTTGATCTGTATCATCACCTGTATTAGGGTTGATAGAAGTCACATACGTACTACGCCAGCCTAAATCAAGCGTATCAGTTGGTGCATATCCCAGGTTAACCATGTACTTATCACCAGAGTCATTTTCATCACCAGTGCCTTGAGACAAACTATAGCCAGTCTCTTTACCTTCGCTACGCGCTCGTGCATAGCTCAAGCCCATATTGAAGTTACTGGTACGGTAATCAGCTGAGAGCTCTACCCCTTTGACTTCATAATCTTCATCTGCATTAAATGAGCCTGCGCATGTGCCAGTATCAGAGGCCAGTCCTGTATTACAATCGATACCGCTCTCGTACGTAATCCAGTTTTCCAAATCTGTCACAAAGTACTTACCAGAAAGCTGTAACGAATCGTTTTCAGTGGTCAAGCCACGGAAAATAGTGGATACACCAACTTCGGCATTACTACCAGTTTCGGGCTCTAAATCAGAAGAAATATATTTATCTTCACCATCTGTATTACGGATGGCTTCCTGTAAGTCAGGACCATTGAACAACTGGGTATAACTTGCAAATATATTGGTGCTTGGCAACACTTGATAACTGGCGGCAAAAGCACCCACAACATTGTCGTACGTTTCACCATTTGCCACATCTTGTGGTGCTTCGTAATGATCATAACGAACACCAGGTGTTAGCGTTAATTTACCCATTTGCCATTGGTCTTCTAAATATACAGACGTATTTTTTGCCTCGTCATTTCCGCCAAGGACACCTAGACGAGTTACCTCTGACTCTTTTGTGTAATATTCCACACCAGTAATCAGCTTATGCGAGCCCAACTGACTGTCTATGAGGCTGGTATTTTCGATTTTGCCACCTTTGGTGATCAAGTCAACTTCAATGCCTTTATTATCTCTATCGAGATAAGTTTCAGTTTGATAAATATTGGCTTTAACATCAACTAAGTCACTGGTTGGGTTGTAGCCATACTCTAGCGTATAGGTATCACGGCTTTGTTTCCAAGGTATGACTGGATTCCAGCCATTTTCATCAGTCAATGGGAAATCCGCTCGGGCTGGATACATACCGTCATTTTCTGTACGGCTAAAACTACCACTCACATGATGATCATTACCTAAATAAGCACCTGCTTTTAACAAAATACTTTCTGTATCACCGTCTGACGTTTGAATATCACGACCATCACCATCTTCACCTGCGTCGGATGAGCGTTTGCCATAATAAACTAATAAATCAACATTTTCTGTCGGTGCAGCAAATACGGTCGCTGAGGTTAACAGCTCGTCATTATTACTGCCATAGCCTGTATGGATTTTTGCACCAATCTTTTGATCAACATCAAGCAAATCTGCTGCATCAACGGTCTCAAAAGCCACCGCACCACCAATCGCATCATTACCTAAAGTGACTGAGTTATTACCAACTGAAACTTCAGACCGCTTCAATAAGTCTGGATCAATGACCAAATCTCCAGAATGGTGGAACGCATAGCCTTCTTGACGGGCACCATCAACGGTCACTTTTAAATTCGTATCATCAAAGCCGCGAACACGAACACGTTGGTTCATAGCTGATGTACCGCCTACTGAAGCGCCTGGCACACCGTCTAAAAAGTCATTTAAAAGACTCGCTTGCCCTGCAGGTATATACTGAGCTGAGTCAATAGAATCCGATTGCATACCATCACGTACAGAACTGTTGGCAGTCACTGTAATGGTCTGTAGCGTGGTACTTGGCATATCTTCTACAGTAGCTGCACTCGCCGCCTGCGACCACAATACTGCGGCAACACCCATCGATAATACGGTCAATGGACTAGGGCGTGTTGAACATTCACAAATTATATAAGCCATAAAAAAAGACCACCTATATAATATAAGTGGTCTTTTTACTACTAATGAGTAAAGTAGTTTGGTTTAGAACTGATAGGTTAAAGAAGCTTTGATGTTACGACCTGGCTCAAAGTCAGTTCTTAAAGTACCATCGTCAGGGCGTGGCGCAACGATACGTGACGCATGATTGGCATAGTTTTCATCAAAGATATTGTATACACCAACTGTTGCTTTTATTCCTTCTATCTGTTTTGGCGAATAGCTCATAAAAATATCATGGATGTCATAGCTTGGTTTTTCGATGTCATCGCCACCCGTATTCGGAGTTACTGAAGCAACATAGGTACTGCGCCAGCCTAGCTCTGTAGTGTCTGTTGGCTCATAAGCCAGATTGAGCATGTATTTATCGCCCGAATCAGAGCTACTGCCTGTTTGTGAGTAGATGCTATAGCCGCTATCTTTGCCTTTACTACGTGCATGAGCGTAGCTCAAGCCCATACTAAAGTCATCCATCTTATAATCGGCGGCAAGCTCGACACCTTTGATTTTGTAGTCTTCATCTTTATTAATTGCACCTTGGCAACTACCGCCTAACTGACCCGTCGCACAATCTAAACCAGAATGCCTACCGCCTGACCGTACAAACTCAATATAGTTTTCGATATTGGTCTCAAAGTATTTACCACTTAATTGCAGTGCATCATCAGCAGTGGTCAAACCACGTAATGTGGTCACAACACCAACCTCGGCGTTATCACCTTCTTCTGCTTTTAAGTCATCATTTACATAAGTCTCAGTGCCATCTTGGTTAAAAATAGCTTGGCTCAAATCTGGACCATTAAACAATTGGGTATAACTGGCAAATAGCTGAGTACTTGGGGCAACCTCGTAGCTGGCGGCTAATCCACCGACGACGTTGTTAAATACTTTACCATCAGCAACGAAATCTGGAGACTCATAGCGATCATAGCGAATACCTGGCGTTAGGCTAAATTTACCCATCTGCCATTGGTCTTCTAAATACACAGAGGTGTTTTGAGCTTCATCGCTACCTGTTTTGGCAGAGTCACGTGCCATTTCAGACTCTTTTTTGTAATGTTCAACACCAGCGATTAGCTTATGCGAACCAGTGATACCCTCAACGATGCTGCTATCAATCACACTGGTATTCTGAATTTTACCGCCTGTAGTTTTGACCTCGGCTTCCCAGTCATAACCAGGGTTTACCGTATAGTCTGTATCTCGCGAGATTTTAGTCTTTGTTTGATAGACGTTGGTATCAACATCGATTAGCTGGTTAACCGGATTATAGTTATAATCTAGTCCATAAGTGTCGCGTTTGACTTTTTGCGGTAGAATCTCATTCCAGCTGCCAACTCCTGGACTGGCTGGAAAGTCGGGACGTAATGGGAACTTACCTTCGTTTTCAGTACTGCTAAAGCTAGCGCCCACATGATGATCATCTGTAATATAAGCACCTGCTTTTAATAAGATGTTTTCGCCCTTGCTGTCTTCGGTTTGAATCTGGCGACCGTTACCATCTTCTCCAGCGTTGGCATCACGCTTACCATAATAAGCAAGTAAATCAACATTGTCTGTTGGTGCGGCAAAGACAGTCGCTGACGACAGTAGTTCGTCGTTATTACTGGCATAACCTGCATGAAGCTTGGCCCCTATTTTTTGACCAGGTTTTAGCAAATCAGCGGCATCGACTGTCTCAAAAGCAACTGCGCCACCAATAGCATCGTTACCTAGCGTGACAGAATTGTTGCCCACCGCGACTTCGGCTTGTTTAAGCAAATCAGGATCGATGGTCACATCGCCCATATGGTAAAACATTTTGCCTTCTTGACGTGCACCATCAATCGTCACTTTCAAACGACTATCATCCAGACCACGTATACGTATGCGCTGATTGACGGTCGATGTACCGCCCACAGTGACACCTGGCACCACATCCAAAATATCACTTAAATGGTTTGCCTGCGCAGCGGGCGTATAATCTTCTACATCGACCCCGCCCTCTTGCACTTTTTCACGTACTGAACTGTTGGCCGACACCGTGATGGTTTGTAACGTGGTGCTTGGCATATCTTCTACCGTATCGGTAGTTGCCGCTTGCGACCCTTGCGACCACAACACCGCTGCCACGCCCATGGACAATACGGTCAATCGACTAGAAAACTGTACTTCACGCATAACACACTCACTTTTTACTATCAGAGATTAGGATTTTCGATACCTGTTTACTTTAAAAACCATTTTTTTAAAACGACTACACTTTGAGAGCTGGCTTTAAACGCTGGATTTTTTAAAAGCGTTTAAAAAACCATATGCGAATAACATCATTAATGTTAATGATAATGATTAGCGTTTAAATGTTGAGGGCATAATAACGAAGTATTAACAATTTGGCAATAATTAGGGCGTGTTGAACATTCATAATTTCAGCCAGATATAAGCGCAAGCGAGAGCGA
>NZ_RRYV01000050.1 GCF_014861395.1 Psychrobacter sp. FME13
ATTCACCTCCACCCTAATGTCGGGTGGAGTCCTCTTTCGCTTTTTTGATAGTGGCACGATGATGGTTCCACCGCCCACACCAAAAAGCCCCGCAGCAAATCCTGCGAGGGCACCTATGACTAAAAAAATGATTAATTCCACGGGATAGTTACTTCTCAGATTGACGATGAATAGTTTGATGGCCATTCGATAATGGCCGGATGATTGACTTAAGCGATATCCACTTGACCCACTCGAGAGTAAGCACGATTAAAGTAAACCAAGCTTTCTTCTTGTCCATCTGGTTGCTCAGATTTTTTGATGGCGACTACTCGGCACATAAACACACTGTGCGTGCCTACTTTCTGAATTTGCTCAATCTCACAGTCGAAACTGACCAATGCATCTTCTAAAATAGGAGAGCCTGTTACTAGCTGAGACCAAGCGCCTTGTTTGAAACGTTCTTCTGAATGTAATTTTGAGGCAAAAGCGTTAGAGACGGGCTCATGATGAGCGCCCAACACATTGACACACAATGTTTTGTTTTCAACAAAATACGCATGCGACCGAGACGTCTGGTTCATACAGACGAGCAAAGTTGGCGGTGTATCTGTGACACTGCATACTGCCGATGCTGTAAACCCATGAACGCCAGAGGCACCTTCTGTGGTGACAACATTGACCGCAGTCGTTAACAAAGACATGGCATCTCTAAAATCGGTTGCTTCAATCATATCTTTAATCATTACTGAAATCCTGTGAAACGTTAAAAAATTGTGCTTCAATTTTAGTTTTGCAAAGGGAGATTCTTTAAATAGAATCTCCTCAACGACTGAACTTTAATAAGCATCATTCAAGTTAAAATCCTAGCCTGCAAAACTTACCAGCGTTACCAATACCAAAGCTACCAATGCCGAATTTACATCAGTTTGTTTGATAAGCTCTACGCAGTCAGCTCTTGACGAACGATCTGTGCGCCTGCACTTAATGCCGCAAGCTTGCCACGAGCCACTTGGCGTGACAACGGTGCCATACCGCAATTGGTGGCAGGATACAGCTTGTCAGCATCGACAAATTGTAATGCTTTACGTAGTGTGTTGGCCACTTCTTCTGGTGTCTCAATGGTATTGGTTGCCACATCAATGGCACCAACCATTACTTTTTTACCACGAATCAATTCAATCAAATCCATTGGCACATGTGAGTTTTGACACTCCAGTGAGACAATATCAATCTTAGACTGTTGCAGCTGAGGAAAGGCCTTTTCATATTGACGCCATTCTGAACCCAGTGTCTTTTTCCAGTTATTATTGGCTTCGATACCATAACCGTAGCAAATATGTACTGCTGTTTCGCATTTTAGACCTTCAATAGCACGCTCTAAAGTAGCAATACCCCAGTCATTCACATCATCAAAGAACACATTAAATGCTGGTTCATCGAATTGGATAATATCAACGCCAGCGGCCTCTAGCTCTTTTGCTTCTTGATTCAGGATTTTAGCAAATTCCCAAGCCAGTTTCTCACGACTTTTATAATGATCGTCATACAGTGTATCAATCATCGTCATCGGCCCTGGCAAGGCCCATTTGATTGGCTGATTGGTCTGCTGACGTAAAAACTTGGCATCTTCTACAAATACTGGCTTTTGACGGCTCACCGCACCGACCACTGATGGCACACTCGCATCATAGCGATCACGGATTTTGACTGTCTCACGATTTTCAAAATCAACACCATCGAGATGTTCGATAAACGTGGTCACGAAATGCTGACGAGTCTGCTCGCCATCGCTGACGATATCAATACCTGCATGTACTTGTTCTTGTAGTGACAAACGCAATGCATCTTGCTTGGCTTCAATCAACTGCTCGCCTTCTAATGCCCAAGGTGACCAAATTTTTTCAGGTTCTGCCAGCCAAGACGGTTTCGGTAAGCTGCCAGCGGTTGATGTTGGTAATAATAGTTTTGTCATGGTTGTTTGTCTTCTCTCGTGTGCTCGGTTAAGCAGCATATTTATTATTGGTTTGTTTTTTATCTGCTTGACTATCAACGGTATAGCTTGCAGCCCACTCTTCAAGAATGTCTTGGTATGGCTTGATAAATGTTTCTTCCGTAAACTTACCTTGTGTCACCGCCATCTGACTGCGCTCCTCGCGGTCATATACAATTTGCGTCAGTGAGTAATCTTGATACTTGAGACTTGGTTGATACACTTGACTCGCTGTAGAGTTGGCATTGTAAATTTCAGGACGGTAGATCTTTTGAAACGTTTCCATGGTACTGATTGCACTGATTAGCTCAAAATCAGTGTAATCACTTAGCAAATCACCAGCGAAATAAAACGCTAACGGTGCCACACTGCCGACAGGCATGAAGTAACGAACGGTCAGACCCATTTTGTGAAAGTAATCATCGGTTAACGAATACTCGTCTTGTCTATATTCAACCCCTAGCACAGGGTGATGATTGGTAGTGCGATGATACGTCTTACTGGTTGAAACACTGAGGCAAATCACTGGCTTTTTATTAAATTGCGCTTTGTATGCCTCTGAATTCAATAAGTCTTGAAACAACTTACCATGTAAGTCACCAAAGTTTTTGGGCACCGGCTCACCTGGTTTTTTATCAAAATGATCTAGCAGTACGATACTAAAATCATAATCGCGCACATAAGAAGAAAAACTGTTACCAATCATACCCTCAATACGGGTGTTGTCTTTATGATCAGTAATCGTTGTTTTTAAGGTTTCAATAATAGGAAAATTATTGCCGTTGCCTTCGATATCCATGTTTACAGAAATAATATCTACGTCAACAGAATAGCGGTCTGCTGTTGGGTTGTCCCAATGCGCCAATGCGTTAAAGCGATTGTCTATCATTCTTAACGTTTTGCGTAGGTTCTCTTCGCGATGTTCGCCACGCGCCAAGTTTGCAAAATTAGTCGTCAGACGTGTGCTGTCTGCAGGCTGATAGTTTTCATCAAAACGAATGCTCGAAACTGAATATGTAAACGGTGTACTCATGGTGATTGACTGCCTTAATCTGTTCTCAATATCTGAGATAAAACCAAATTTGTGTATGAAATGAATCATACCTAAATCAGAACATGAATAAAAACGATACAATTTAAGCTAAAGATGAATTATATTCATCTTTAGCTTTCGAGAGGTTGTGTAAAGGCACAAAAAATGATCATATAAGCTAGAAATGGAAGGCAGTCTAGAAATGGAAAGCAAGACTTATGGCTGCGTTGCTGCTTTAAACTTGAATCTAAGCAATCGCAGCGCATTCAGCGTAACCAAAATAGTTGCGCCAGTATCCGCTATGACAGCGAGCCATAGACCTGTCACACCCAGTACGGTAGTGATGAGAAAAACACCTTTTAGACCCAGTGCAAAAATCACGTTTTGATGAATATTAGACATGGTTGCCCGTGACAGTGCCACTAGATGAGCGACATCGGTCACACGGCTTTTTAATAACGCAACATCCGCTGTTTCGATAGCCACATCAGTACCACCGCCCATGGCGATGCCGATATCTGCGGTGGCGAGCGCTGGAGCATCATTGATACCATCGCCCACCATCGCTATTTGGGTATTGTCTCTCATCTCATTTAGCAGACGCAATTTGTCTTCTGGCAGCAGCTCGGCTTGCCATTGTATGTCTAAGTTGCTAGCCAGTGCCTGCGCAGTACGATGGTTGTCGCCTGTGAGCATCACTGAACGAATACCCATGGCTTTAAGCTGTGCCACCCCTGTTTGAGCACTCTCTCGCAATTCATCTCGTAACGCGACCAATCCAAGGACGTCACCGCTCTGCTCATCAAACAGCACCGAAACCGTCTTGCCATCGTGTTGTAGCGATTCAATTTGTGCTTGTTGTTTGGGCGACAGCAATGCAACGTCAGCAGCATAGACAGGCGAACCAATGGCTAGAGACTGCCCAGAGACTGTTGCATGCACCGCTTTACCAGCAGTCGCATAGGCATTGGTGGGCACAGGTACGGCAACTTGAGTGTCTCTCGCATGATCTACAATAGCCCTCGCAAGTGGGTGATTAGAGCCGGACTCTACACTAGCAAAGAGCGCCAATACCTCATGTTTAGATTGAAAATCCATATCCTTTTGTGTAAAAGAAATAACGTCAGTAACGCGTGGCTTGCCTTCGGTTAAGGTACCTGTTTTGTCAAAAGCAACTGTGTTCACACGACCAATCGCTTCTAAGGCGCTACCACCTTTGATCAGCAAGCCACGACGCGCAGCGACCGCTAGACCAGAGGCAACAGCGGCTGGGGTTGATAAAACCAAAGCGCACGGGCAAGCAATGAGCAAGAGTGCCAAGCCACGATACAGCCAAGTGGCCCACTCGCCGCCTAGAGCTAACGGTGGAATAATAATAATCAATAAGGCAATCGCCATCACTGCGGGTGTGTAGTATCGACTGAATTTTTCGATAAAACGCGCAGTTGGTGCTTTGGAAGCCTGCGCCTGCTCTACGAGCTCAATAATACGTGCAATCGTGTTGTCCGCTGCTGTTTTCTGTACACGTACCTGTAGCGCGCCATCTATGTTGATTGACCCTGCGAACACATCATCACCTACCATTTTAGCAACTGGTACAGACTCACCTGTTACTGGTGAATCATCAAGGCTAGACGTACCTTGTTCGATGACACCATCGGCAGACACTCTATCGCCGGGGCGCACGAGTACGAGGTCATTTACCTGCAACGATGAAGCCGAAACGTCATGCTGTTCGCCATTTTTATCAAGCAATACTGCCGTTTTTGGCACCAGTGATGCCAGTGCCTTAATACCAGCACGTGCGCGATCAGCAGCCACGCTTTCTAATAGCTCACCAATCGAAAATAAAAACACAACCGCAGCAGCCTCTTCGGCTTCCCCAATAATCAGCGCGCCAATGGCAGCAACCGACATCAGCATTTCAATCGAAAAAGGCGAACCTGACATCGCTAGAGCAAAAGCTTTTCGGACAAATGGATACACACTAGCAATCACCGCTACCGCGAACACCCATATACCATAATCAGGAAACAGTAATGCGAGTGTATATGCGACAGCCATCAGAATACCGACAACTAGCACTTGCTTGCCTTTTAGGGTTTGCCACCAACGCGGCTCTGGTGTCTCTGATGCATCATCATCCGTATGTGAGGCGATTGATGAATCTGTATAGGCAGATATACCAAAGCCCAGTCGTTTGATGGTTTTTTCGATATCGCTGAGTTGCGTGGTCGAATCAGCCGCCAACGTCAATGATAACTTTTCCGTCGCAAAGCTCAGCTCTATATCGTCAACGCCCGGCATACGGGTGAGCGCCTTTTCAATCTTGCTAACACAGCCAGCACAGTCCATACCTTCAATATGATATTTCATAATAATTTATCCTTTTCAATAAAGATATTATGAACCCTCTAGTGGCTTTAGAGTCAAGACTATAAATATTCAATTTGGCAACCTTCAATCCGATAGCCTTGATTTGTTGGACATCAGACCTTATAGTTACTTTAGTGTTAGGACTTTAAGGTTAAGACTGTTTGCTATTAACTTTCTAGAGAATAGAGGTCATTCATTATGCCCATTAAAATTGGCGCGCTCGCTAAACGAGTCGGTGCCACCGTAGAAACCATTCGCTATTATGAAAAGGAAGGGTTACTACCAGAGCCCTCTCGTAGCGCCGGAAACTATCGCTTATATCGTGAAGACCATGTCGAGCGTCTACAATTCATCATGCATTGCCGGACGCTGGACATGACATTGAGTGAAGTGAAGACGCTACTTGGGTACTGGGATGAGCCTGATAAAGACTGCGGTGATGTAGATATCTTATTGGATGAGCATATTCACGCGGTGGAGGTGCGTATGCAAGAGCTGGCACAGTTAAAGCAGCATCTAACCGTATTACGTCAAAAATGCGTCAGCAGTACTTCGGCGGTATCCTGTGGAATTCTACAAACCCTTGCCGATAACTCTTGTCATCAGTCGTAATATTGCTAAGGTGTGTCGTCATTCTAAAAAACACACCTGTATCATTCCTAAAAAGCTTACGGCTTGTTGATTTTGTCAGCATTAATCTTTGACGACCAAGGTAAACCTGAGTTTTGCCAGCCATTCACTACACGAAACCCTTTCATATCACCTTCTTTTACCGTACTGCCCTGAAAGCCGTGATCGATATATTTAACGTTTGAAAACCCTTGCGATAATAGATAATCAGCACTGGGCTTGCCACGTGCAGATCCAGACCGGCACATAGTCACAATAAGCGCGTCGTTACCTAGACCTTTGGCTTTTAATGCTTTTTTTACATCAGAGGCAAAGTTTGGGTTGCTCTGCATGGCAAAACTGCCTTTGCTATCATTAAACTGAGTACGATCAACTAGCTTAAAAGGAATGTTGATATCTACAGCATCTGTAAAACCGATAAACATGATTTCTACTGGATCACGCACATCAATAAACAGCAGCTCGTCCGGAGCTTCTTGTACAAGATTCCAAACCTCTTGTGGTGGCACAGATAGCGCATCTTCCGCACTTGCATAGGAAGTCAAACCAAACAGGATGAATAGTGACAATATAATTGTTTTCATTTTTTCTCCTTGGAGAGATAAATTTTTTGAGATTAGCCTGTTTAAGACGACCCTCAATATCAGTAGTCGATAACATAAATAGAAACCGTAAAAAACGGTAGAAACTTAAAAAGGTAAAAAAATTAGGCGTGTCGAATCATCAACACGCCTATATTTACTCAATATCCACTATCAAAATAAAGCTCACTTCTATTAGAGTGTTTTTTTACTAAAATACCAGTCCGTATAATCATAACCATCGTCCACACGACTTTCGGCTTCTGTAGCGGTACGTGGTGGTGGTACGATAACAGGATCTCCTGCTTGCCAATTCTCTGGTGTAGCAATATTGTTTTCATCACTGGTTTGTAGCGCCTCAAGCAAGCGCAAGAATTCATCAACCGAGCGGCCATTGCTCATTGGATAGTAGATCATTGCCCGCAATACACCTTCAGGATCGATGATAAAGGTGGCTCGTACTGCCGAGGTGTCACTGGCACCAGGCTGAATCATGCCATAAGATTTGGCAACCTGCATCGATAAATCAGCAATAATGGGAAAGGTAATCTCTACACCAAAGTTTTCTTTGATATTACGCATCCAAGCAATATGCGAATGTACACTATCAATAGACAACCCTAATAACTCACAGTTTTTGGCACGAAAATCTGCCGCTTTAGTAGCGAATGCCATAAACTCAGTGGTACATACAGGGGTGAAATCCGCAGGATGCGAGAACAACACCAACCATTTACCTTTATAGTCAGCCAATGACTTCATACCATCAGTGGTTAACGCTGTAAAATCAGGCGCTGGCTGGTTTAGTTGAGGAAAAGCCGGCGCGCTAACTGGTGCTGTATCATTATGGCACGAATGATTCTCACATGAATGTTGATTCTTTCTCATATCAATCTTTCCTTATCGTTGGTTAATAGCAATATATTAACTATAGCACATTGATATACAAATAAACATTATATAAATAAATATTGTTAATTTTTTGAATAATTATTGCTCGAGTTTTTGGACTGTATCAGACCACTGTCATATAAAAAATCAGTACTGATAATATTGAAATGATAACCCGCTATTTGATGCTTTTGAGAGCACTAAAATGGCTATAGATTGAATTGAGAATACAAAACCTGATACAAAACAAATAAGTATAGAAACAAAAACCATTATCATTTACAATACTATTCACAACTTTAGTATACCCAGTATTGCTATCTCAGCATCAGTCAGTGCCTCTATTTGATCATCCAACTAAATGAAGTGAAACTATGAAAAGTCGTCATCAACTTGCCTTATCCGTTTTGACTCTTTGTATCAGCCAACAGTTATACGCTCAAACCAATATCAACGACAGCACTAACAATGCTGTTGGTGCATCAGAAGTGTCAGACTCAAGCGCAACTTCTACTGAAGAACCAAGCGTGACTCTGGATGCCATCACAGTGACTGCAAATGCCAGAACTGGTACGGCACTGGCGCAAAAAATTAGTGAGATGCCGGCTGTCACTCAAGTGCTTACTGAACAAGAGATTCAGGTGCAGGCCACAGGTGACCGTACCACAGGCGATATATTGGCACAGCTGATTCCAAGTTTAGGTGCCAGTAGCAGCTCAACGAGTAACTACGGCACCACCATGCACGGTCGTCCAGTACAATACTTACTTAATGGTGTACCATTAAGTAGCTCACGTAGTCTGTCACGAGAGCTGAATAGTATTGATCCTGCCCAGCTTGAGCGAGTAGAAGTACTATCTGGTGCTACTAGTATTTATGGTGCTGGTGCAGCTGGCGGCCTAATCAACCTAGTGACCAAGTCAGATGTGGGCTATGGTCCTATCAGACAAACCCGACTAGGCATTAGTAGCAGTCGAAACTTTGATTCTGAATCGTTGGGTTATAGCGTTGGGCAAACCTTAGGTTATGGTGGCGAGCGAGTATATGGACGCTTAGATGTGGATTACGGTAGTACCGGTGGCAAATTCGATAGCCATGGTGATCGTGTTAGCCCAGACATCCTTCAAACTGACCAACAAGATACCGAGTCTTTAAGCGTGAACGCCAGCTTAGGTATGGAATTAACAGATACTCAGCGACTTGACTTAGCTGTCACTTACTATAATGATGAGAAAGACACTGACTACGGTCCAGATTACGGTGACGGTTTAGCAGTATTATTTGGTGCGACACCTTCGTTGAACGCTATCGATGGTGCCGATATTGAAGATCAACCGTACACCACAAAAACATCCGCCAACTTAAGCTATAACGATGATGACTTCTTAGGCTCGAACTTAAATGTGACCGGTTATTATAGAGACGAAAAAGGCCGTTTTTACCCTTCTGCTAAAACAGTAACAACACAAGATGATTATGCTTCTTACAGCGGTGGTAATCCATATTTCGTTACTCAGTCAGAAGCAGAAATTGAGGTCATGGGATTGCGTGCAGCAATGCAAACAGACACTGAACTTGCTGGCAAAAACGTACTACTGAGTTATGGTGCTGATTTTGAACGCGAAAATAGTGAGCAAACTTACTATGGACAAGATTTTGCGAGTTTTTTTGCTAGCAACGGTTTAACTGCTAAGACAAATGGACTTACCTACAATGCTGGGCCAGATACTACTATTGATAAATTGGGTGCTTTTATCAACGCCGATGTAGATTTGACAGATAAGTGGCATACCAGTGCTGGCGTACGTTATCAGCAACTAAAATCAGAGACTGATACCTTTACACCGATATATGAGCAATTACTAGAAGAATATTACGCTAATGACTCTGCCACTGACTATGAAGCTGGAATAGTAGAAGCAGGCGATACCGATCACGATAAAGTCCTATTCAATCTTGGAACTAGCTATCAATTAACACCGAACGATCAGATTTTTGCTAATTTTTCACAAGGGTTTACGACAGCAGATATCCAGCGTGCGCTGCGTGATGTACGAGCAGGTTTTGTGGTCAATTCAGACAATGTTCAGCCGATTACAACAAATAACTACGAGTTTGGCTGGCAAGGCAAACACGGCGATACAGCAGCACGCTTGAGCGGTTTTTATAATGAATCAGACAAGGTTGTACGCTTCACCGATAGCTATACTGTAGAAGTGGTCGATACCGATGAGCGTGTCTATGGCGTAGAAGGCTCTTTGACTCACGATCTCAACGATAAATGGCAAGTGGGCGGGACTGTCGCTTACACCCGTGGTCAATATGACAAAGATGGCGACTGGTTAGAGTTAGATGCTGTGCGCCTAACCCCATTAAAAGGTACTGCGTTTGCTCAATACAGCTTTGATGGAGGCAGCAACGTACGTCTACAAGCATTAGCAATAGGTGGCAGCGACACAGCCTATAAAGACCAACAAAAAGATCCAGACTCTAGCGCATTACCTGTTACAGGTTATATGACGCTTGACGTATTAGGTCAAGTCAAAATGCCAGTAGGCCGAATGGATTACGGCGTTTATAACGTGCTTAACAAAGACTATCTAACGGTCTATCACCAAACCACTTATGGTGATACGAATCGTCTACCTGCTTCTG
The DNA here is from genome assembly GCF_014861395.1 of Psychrobacter sp. FME13. Lineage (GTDB taxonomy): Bacteria > Pseudomonadota > Gammaproteobacteria > Pseudomonadales > Moraxellaceae > Psychrobacter. Next base: position 10,139 of record NZ_RRYV01000050.1, read on the forward strand.
GCACTACCTATGGTTTGAGCTATACGATTGATTACTAATAACTGTCTAAAAACAAGCAGTTAAAACAGAACGGCCCTAGATAAAAAGTCTAGGGCCGTTCTGTTTTGGTCATAGACTCTTGGTTATAACGCTATTTATAGTAGTGATAAATATTGCGAAAGATTCAAAAAATTTAAGAAAGGTTACATTGCTTGCATTGGTAATTAGCGCATGTCATTATTTAGATCTTGGGACTTGAAGTGAATAAAACGTTACCCCATAATAGTATTTGTTGTAACAGCAAAAAAGGCAGCCTGATGGCTACCTTTTTATAAATACTGTTATACGACTTGTTTTGCTAGAGTAAGTTTGTGGCTGGTTCTGTGTTAAGCCACATGATGTTTAGTGACATATTTACTTAGCAAGTAACGTACTATAAATTACGAATATGGTTGAGCTGGTTCTTTTTCCATGACTGTTTCGCTGCTATCAGTCTCAGCTTCTGTGGTATCGACACTTGCTCCATCAGTTGGATACACCGCTTCACTTTCGCCTTGGCTTTCAAGGACGCTATCAGGGCTGTCAACTTCAGCTTGCATGGTAGTATCAGGCGTTTGCATCTCTGCTGATTCCCCTGCTACTGCTAAGCTTGGAATAGTTAGTGCGGCGCCAACAAGTAATGATAGAGATAAAGTAAGGTTTTTCATTGGTTAATTCCTTGGTTCTTAAATTTGGTCTACTGTCTAAAATATGCTGAGACTAATTTATAAATACTGATGTACGACTTGTTTTGCTAGTATAAGTTTGTGGCTGATTCTGTGTTTGGCCACATGATGTTTAGTGACATATTTACTTAGCAAATAGCGTACTATGAATTACGAATATGGTTGAGCTGGCTCTTCTTCCATGACTGTTTCGCTGCTATCGGTCTCAGCTTCTGTGGTATCAACACTTGCTTCATCAGTTGGATACGCCGCTTCACTTTCGCCTTGGCTTTCAAGAGCACTGTCAGGGCTATCAACTTCAGCTTGCATGGTAGTATCAGGCGTTTGCATCTCTGCTGATTCCCCTGCTACTGCTAAGCTTGGGATAGTTAGTGCAGCGCCAACAAGTAATGGTAGAGATAGAGTAAGGTTTTTCATTGGTTAATTCCTTGGTTTTTAGATTTGGTATGTCATTTAAAAATATGCTTAAACTTCAACAATATTTTTTATGGCTCAAACCTATCAACAAATATTATTATAAATAAAAGTCCGATAACCCCTTAAGTGATTATCATGTTCAGTTTGAGCATAGAGTGTGATGATCTAATTTTTGTTAGTCATCATCTCCGAACACAAGACTATCAATTAATAACTTTGGATTTCAGTAGCACAAAAATTACCAATCTAACGTTTTTATTTTTTCATGTGACATTGTGCAATTGCTATGGCAGCTTTGTTATATAAGCATATAAATGAATATTTCTACTGCTTTACAGCCTCAAACCTAAGTATATAAACAAATAATGATTAGATTTCTATCAAACCATACCTAGAAAAATCTTATTTATCACCGTTCAAAACCTTCTATCACTCCACTCTTTTATTGCCAAAATATACCGTCACCTCCTTTATATTCGGATATCTATTCTAATATGTGGTCATTTTTTTGATTAATTAATAGTGGAAGTATGTTGATAACATTCTGATAACATAATTTCGTCAATATATTTTTGTGGTCGTATCAGTTTTTTGAATGTCATTACAATAATAAAGAGACTGAGCAAAACACTCTTTTCCATCTAAGAACGCGATAACTCTCGATAAAAAAACCCTAATGCAATCTATGCATTAGGGCTTGTTTGACGATATGCTGAAAACCTTTGACTCACATTGGCAGACTGGCATAGGACATACTATTGCTTTACCGCCTCTATCTGAATAGTCAATGCTACCTGTTCTGTCATACCTAGCAATGTATATTTACTGATGCCCCACTTTGTCCGATCGATAGTCGTTGTAAATTCACCACCACAGACTGTTTTTTTAAGTATAGGACTCAAATAGCAGTTAAACTTAGCAGCCGTTAGCGTAATAGGATTAACCTTGCCATGTAACGTCAGCATGCCATCAACTTTGACAACATCTGAACGGTTTTTATCATTCGAAAAATGCCATTTAGTGGACTTGAAATGAGCTATTGGAAATGTTTCAACATCAAAAAAGTCTGCACTTTTAAGTGTGTTATCAAAAGCTTGATTACCTGTATTCAAGGTATTTAAGGGGATTAATAGATCAATACTACCTGTCTTGGCTACTGGATTATATTCAAGCTGACCACTCAGATTATAAAAACCACCAGAGTTCGTTGACGTATTGAAATGATCAATAGCGAAACGCACGTTGGTATGAGGAGGGTCGAGATAATAGGTGGTCGCATAACTACTGGCTGTGCCTAACATGCTAAGTCCTAAGCTGACCAAAAACTTAGAATAAGAGAATAGTTTTTTTGAGCGTGATATTTTATTCATAGTGACATTCCTTTGTATATAGACAAGACTTAATTTATAGTGGACTGATCTTTACCACTTGGTACCAGCCATTTAGCAAACCAATTCGATAAGTCATCCATCAAAGTATATACGACCGGAATAACCACGAGACTGAGAAGCGTTGAAGTCACCAGACCGCCCAATACCGCTGCTGCCATAGGCCGACGGAAAGTTGGATCCGCATCACCCCAGCCGAATACCAGTGGTAACATGCCAGCACCCATCGCAATCGTCGTCATGATAATAGGTCGTGCTCGCTTACGGCAGGAGTCTACAATCGCCTCAAACCTTGGTAACCCAAGATTCTGAGCAATAATGGCATAATCCACCAAAAGAATAGAGTTTTTGGTGGCAATACCCATCAGCATAATAAAACCAATCATCGAAGGCATGGACAAACTACTACCCGTAATCACCAGACCCACAAACGCCCCACCAATAGATAATGGCAATGCCATCAAAATCGTAAACGGCTGAAGCAAACGACCAAACAGTAAGATCAAAACACCTAAAATACAGATAATGCCGACCGACATCGCGATAATGAAGCCGCTAAACAGCTCCGCCATGTTTTCGGCTTGACCCTGATCAATGACAGTAATTGATGCAGGCAAATTCTGCATGGCTTGGGTGTTTTTGACCGCTTGTACCAACTCACCTAATTCAGTCGTTCCAGGTTGAACGATGATACCGATAGAGCGCTCACGATCTAGGCGTTTTATTTGCGCAGGTCCGGTACCGAAATCCAAGCGCGCCACGTCTCCTACACGCACGCCTTGTCCGATTGCGTTTGTACTAGGGACGTACAACCCTTCTAATTGATTGATGTTTTGTTTGGCAATATCTGGCAAACGCACGACGATAGGAATCTGTCTTGTATCTAGATTAAGCTTGGACAAATTTTGCTCGTAATCACCCACGGTGGCAATGCGTAATGTGGTCGCGATATCTTGTGTGGTGACGCCTTTGTCCGCCATAGCCAAACGATCAGGCGTGACTGTCAGCTCTTGGCGCGGCAAACTGCGATCACTAGTGACAGCACCCACACCCGGTAAGGCTCGAATTTCTGACATAATCTGCTGCGCGGTTTGCTCAAGCACTTCTGGGTTGGTACTGGTCAAAGAAAAATTATAACCCGTCTCACCACCACTCGATAATCCAACGGTAAAGCGAGCACTGGGCACTTCTGATAATATGCCGCTGATTTTTTGCTCAATCTCTTGCTTAGTACCACGCTCAGCACGTGGCGCTAGCACAATATCTAGACTGGCGATGTTTTCTGCCATACCACTACTCGAACTAGAGTTAGGGCCTATATCCTGTTGCGCATCACCTACAGCGGTAAAGATATCCGTCACTTCTGGCAACGCTAAAATACGAGCACTGGCCAACGCCGCCACACGTTCGGTGTCTTCTAGCGCAACGTCTGGCGTCATCTCAATGGCCACTCGCGTCTGGTCAATATCGTTGTCAGGAATAAAGGCCGTCGGTAATAGCTTCACCAATCCCAACGAAGCAACAAACAATACCAACGTAGCGCCTATCGTGATCCAGCGATGATGGAGGGTCCACGCAACCAGTTTGAGATACCATCCCATCGACTTACTTTGTTTTTCGACTTGCTGTTTTTCTGGTCGTAATATGTACGCTGCCATCATCGGCGTAATCAAACGAGCGACGAGCAATGACGCAAAAATAGCGAGGGCGGCTGTCCAACCAAACTGCCGAAAAAACTGACCGACAACGCCGCCCATAAATGCAGTTGGTAAAAACACAGCGATTAGGGTAAAAGTAGTCGCGACGACAGCCAGCCCAATTTCATCAGCGGCCTCCATTGCCGCTTCATAAGGCGTCTTCCCCATCCTTAGATGACGAATGATATTCTCAACCTCGACGATAGCATCATCGACCAACACACCAATGACCAAAGATAAAGCCAATAAGGAGATGATATTTAAGCTAAAGTCAAACAGATACATGGCCAAAAAAGTAGGAACCACTGACAATGGCAGTGCGACAGCAGCCACAATCGTCGCGCGTATATTACGTAAAAACAAAAACACAACGATAACCGCTAAAACCCCACCCTCAATCAGCATTTTAATGGACGCATCATAATCTTGAGCCACTGGTGTCGCCCGATCATAAACTTTATCGACTTGGATATTACCCATCGATGCAGTGAGCGCCGCCAGCTCTTTATCAACTTGCTCCATGACCTCAACTTCACTCGCCCCTCGCGACCGAGTAATATTAAATGCGACGACAGTCTCACCATCGAGCGATGCGATAGAGCTAGGGTCAGCAGCGCCATCTGTCACTTGAGCCATACGTCCCAATGTTTGTGTACCGCCCGTCGGCACAGCTATTTGTATATCATTCAATCCGTTAGCGCGATCAACCGCACCCAAGACTCGAATCGTCTGAGTCGTATTGCCTACTTCTGCTTCACCGCCCGAGCTGTCCTGCTGAATACCAGCCAATTGCTGAGACAACTGGGTGATAGAGAACTGTAGACCGCTTAGCGTAATCGGATCTGCAGCCACCGTAATCTCTCGCTCCAACCCGCCAATACGACTGACCGTACTCACTCCTGGAATATCCGATAAGCGCTTGGTGATCGTATCGTCAACGAACCACGACAAATCTTCAACGCTCATATTATCGGCAGCAACTGAATACGTCACGACAGGAAACCCTGCTGTCGACACTTTGGTGATAATGGGATCGTTGGCGGCGGCTGGTAAATCTCCTTGCACTTCACCAACGGCAGAGCGCACATCATCAACAGCTTCTTGAATGTCTTTTTCTAGTACAAACTCAGAGGCAATGGTTGCCACCCCAGTCTGCAACGTGGTGCGAATATGCTTCACACCTTCGATACTGGTGATTCTGTTCTCGATTTTTTTGGCGATGTCGTTTTCTAATTGCGAAGGGGCAGCGCCCGGTAGCGTGACGGTCACGACAACAGCGGGCAGATCAATATCTGGGAACTGCTGCACTTTCATTTGCATGAGACCATAGACACCACCCAATGTGAGCAGTATAAATAGCAAGATAGCAACCAGTGGGTTTTTGATCGAATAGGCCGAGACATTTAAACTCATGAGCGTGCCTGCTCAGCTGAACCAGTAGCTGATTTTTTGCTAGCAGCATCATTCACAATATTGACCAAATCTCCGTCATTCAGGAAACTACCGCCCTGCTTCACCATTTGACCATCACTCGGTAATGGCTCTGTGACCGCAACACGATCACCCAGACGTTCACCCAATGTCACCCGTTGCTGCTGAACTCGCCCCGTACTTTTGCCATCTTTAGTATTCACATCCGTTATGAGCATGACATAGTCGTAGCCATCGTTGCTGACGATAGCGCTATTTGGCACCGTTTGCGTACTAGCACTACCTAATAAAAACTCGCCCGTCTGATACATGCCAGCCCTGACTTGTGCACTGGTCTCTAAGCTGGCATAAATAGTTATTTGACGGTTGTCATCAGCAGTAGGGGCAATACGGCTGACCTCTCCCATAACAGAGTTACCACCCGGTAAGCTCACGCGTACTGGCGTGCCGACACTGACTTCGCCTATTAGCTTAGGATCGATATCTGCACGCCATTCTAAAATGCCGCCTTTAATAATCGTAAACAGTGGCTCACCACCAGCCACCATACCGACCTCGACCGTTTTCTCACTAATAACACCACTCACTGGTGCAACGACTCTAGCATTCTCTACACTCAGGCGCTGACTACTCAGCCGAGCTTTTGATGATTGTAAAACGGCTTTAGCACGCAGCTCCGCAGTACGATAGCGATCGGCCTCTTGTTTACTGATGGCATCGATATCTAGCAATGGCAATATACGTGCGGCATCAGCACTAGCATTGGCCAATGTCGCTTCTGCTTCTGCCACATCTGCTTGTGCTTGTAAAACTTGCTGCTCCATCGCATCCGTATCGAATACTGCCAATACTTGACCCGCTTTGACGCGATCTCCTTCCTCGACCAATATACGCTCGATAGCCACGCCCGTTACTTTTGCGCTGACGTTCGCCATGTCTTTGGCGTTGATGGTGCCATCAGCACGCAATGTATTACCAACATTATCTTGGCTGGGAGTGATAGTTTCTACTGAAAGTACTGCCTGCTCTTCATTAGCCGCGTCACTCTCAGTACTAGCTTGCTCAGCTGTTGTCGCTGCTGACTCATCTGCGGCAACATTACTAGTATTCCAATATCTACCCAGCAAAACGCCTATCAATAAAACAACCGCTACCACAGGCCACAACCATAATGGTATTTTGGAGGTAGGTTTGTTAGTAGCCTCTGTTTGACGATAAGGTGGCAACGGATTATTCGCTAACGGCTGCTCATCATTGGCTAAACTCGGCTTGTCATTGTGGTCTGAAAGGTCATTCATAGTCGGTCTCTATTCGTCAGTCTCTATAAATAAACAAGCTCCAACGTCGTAAAAAATATAAAGTAAACAAGGTGATGTGCAACGATCTTATCAAGAATGTTTTTTTAATATTGTAGACTATCTAATCATTGCGTCAATTCAGTTAAGTATCTAAAAGGTCAATTGTTGATAATAACTAGGGGCAGTTTAGTAGTAAGCTTTTTTACCTCAGCACGATGTCACACTGAGCTGACGAAAATATAATAACAGTGCTTAATAGTAATGAAGTACGAAAACTAATAATAGAATACAAAAACCAACGATACAGAGTGCGTACAGTTCAGCCTTGTATTTTCGGCGTAATTTGTCATTATTGATGACTAAACCATTAAGAAAGGAAATAATCATGGCTAATAAGTCAGAAGTAAAAAGCATCAAAAAAGATATTAAAGACACCAAAAAGGCAATTAAGCAAAAGAAGAAAGACCTCAAAACGCTTAAAAAATCGCTAAAGAAGGCAAAAAAAGCCAAATAGTTTTATCAAAAAAAAGAGGACAGCATTGGCTGTCCTCTTTTTTTATTTACCATCGATATCTTGCTTAAATGCTCTATAAAGATACCAAATACATTTTACGCATTGGTATAGCGACTGGCCTCTGGCATCCAACGATGAATAAGCTGGCTGACATCTGCTTTGCGAGCAGGGTCTGATATTAAATGCTTGGCCAAACGCTGCGCAATCGCAAATAGCTGCTCATCACGAATGAGATCGGCCAGATAATAACCGATATTACCTGTTTGCCGTTTACCCAACAACTCACCTGGCCCACGCAGCTCTAAGTCTTTTTGCGCAATGACGAAACCATCCGTACTATCACGCAATACATTCAAGCGCTCAGTACCAGTCTCAGACAGCGGCTTTTGATAAAGCAATACGCAGTAGCTTTTGGTAGAGCCTCGCCCTACTCGCCCGCGTAATTGGTGCAGCTGTGACAGTCCCAATCGTTCTGCATTCTCGATGACCATTAACGACGCATTAGGCACATCGACACCGACTTCGATAACAGTAGTAGCAATGAGCAAGTCTAGCTGCCCTGCTTTAAACTGCTGCATGATGACTTGCTTATCCGCAGATTTCATTTTGCCATGTACTAGTCCAATACGGATATCCAAGCGCTCGTTTAAGTCTTCATAAGTCGCTTCGGCCGCTTGTGCATCCAGCACACTAGACTCTTCGACCAATGAACATACCCAGTACGCTTGTCTACCCGCCTCACAATTAATAGCGATTCGCTCAATCACGTCATCACGGCGATTACGATCAATCGTCACAGTCGTAATGGGCGTACGCCCTGGTGGTAACTCATCAATGATAGAAGTATCCATATCACCATAGACACTCATGGCTAACGTGCGCGGAATCGGTGTTGCGGTCATAATAAGCTGATGCGGTGTACTATTAGCAACGCCTTTATTGGTCAACGCCATACGCTGCTCAACACCAAACCGATGCTGCTCATCAATGATAACTAGACCTAACTTGGCAAACTTCACCGTTTCTTGAAACAACGCATGCGTACCGACTACGATTTGTACGGTATTTTCAGCGATTGTCTCCAATGACTCACGGCGTTGCTTCGCGGTTTGCTTACCAGCTAGCCAGCCCACACCGATACCTAATGGCTCGAACCATTGTTTAAAATTAACCAAATGCTGCTCTGCTAAAATCTCAGTCGGTGCCATCACAGCCACTTGCCAGCCACTATCTAGTGCATAGCCTGCCGCGCCTGCCGCAACTAACGTCTTACCTGCACCGACATCACCTTGTACCAGTCGCAACATAGGCACAGATGTTGCCATATCGGCCGTAATATCGCGCATGACTCGTTGCTGAGCGCCTGTCAAATCAAACGGTAGCGCGCCAAATAACGCGTCAGCTAACGGGCTTTGAGTATCGCACTTTGGCGCTTTGTGCTGATGCAATTGCTGACGCCGATATAGTAGGCTGAGCTGATGAGCGGTTAGCTCTTCAATAATCAAACGCTGGCAAGCGGCATGGGTGCGCGCACTCAACTGCGTTAATAATTTATATTGCTGACCAGCATCGGTATAGGTAGGCGGCGTATGCAATAATACTAACGCCTCAAATATCGTCAAATTATAGACGTTATTATTCGCCGTGCTAGCAGCTACTGTATTGATATCATTGGTTGCATGACGGTTAGCAGCATAAGCAGCTGCACTGGCTTTATTAATGCTATTTGCGCTATTGCCACTTGTATTGTCTGGCACACTACGTGCCAATGTTGAAAATATGTCTTCTGGATGACCCGTTTCTGCATTCAATGGTTTGGGAGGCTCAAAAGGCGCTAACGGAAGATCTGCCACAACACTGAAATCGGTCTCGGTAAACAGCGTCATCGGTAGACCTTGGCTGCGTACTGTCTGTAACGCCAGTTTAACCAATGTACGCAGTTTATTCTGATGCAGGCCTTTGACACTTGGATAAATTGGTTGCAGACCCGTATTGGTCATAGCAGCACTGTCTGTCACAATCTGGTATTCAGGATGATGTATCTGCTTGCCGTATCGACTGACTTTGACCTCACCAAACAATTGCAGCTGCGTACCCAAGCTCATCGTTTGTGCAAGACCGCGATACACCTTAAAAAACCGTAATGAAATGGTACCTGTATCATCATCCACCACCACTGTCATACCGCTGCGTTTGGTATCGACGTTTACCACACGCCCAGTGATGAGTACCGATTGCCCATTTTCTGCATCCGCTATAGAGACCAAGCGGCTACGATCCTCATAATCACGTGGCAGATGCAGTAGTAAATCAAATATTCGTTTGATATTTAATTGTGCCAATTGCTCTGCGACTTTTAGCCCGACACCTGCCAGCGCTGTCACGGGCATATCTAATGCCGAGGCTGACCGACCAGACATTGCGTTGCCTGAAGACTGAACTGGAGCGTGGCTTACCGATGTTGGCATCAAATATCCTAGCGAGATTTTTAAATATGTTATGTGTTTAACTGTCGTATTATCATTTAGAAAAAGATCAATAAGTCATTTATATCATACCAACCACTAGGGCGTGTTTGATATTCATAAATAGGGCTGCCGATTGCTAAAATTGCACCAAACTAGGCGCAAGCCGACGATAATGTCGAGACCTTAACTAGGCTTGTAACAACGTTTGCAAAAATGTTTGGAAGCATTTTAGCATCAGCCTTGAGAACGGATCCAGCAAAGCTCTGCTTTGCCCGTTTGC
>NZ_RRYV01000051.1 GCF_014861395.1 Psychrobacter sp. FME13
GTACTACGCTATGCTTTAGGTTGGCAATATATCTCTGGTTTTGCGTAAGTCCTAATCATATATTAATCCGGCATATAGCCATAAAACTTGTAAAACACCCGACGAAAATATTGAGTACTACTAAAACCAAGCTGATTAGCAATTGGAGCAATTTTTTGTCTCTCTTGTAATAGTTTCATGGCTAACTGCATGCGTTTATGAGTTCGATAATCACCAATCGTTAGAGTCGTTAATTTCTTAAATTCGGCCTTTAAATAACATTCATTTGTGCCTGTTTTTTGCGCAAGCTCTCGTATCGTCCAATTCTTATTGTAAAACTCATCAAGAAGCAGTTTGGCTTGATAAGCAGAATTAAGAACCTGTACTTTAGCCCCGCCTATTTCAGTAATACATTGTTTCAATAATAAACTCGTAAAGGTTAAGCATTGTCCTTGTAGTGCCATAAATTTAATATCATCAGTGGGACTAGGTGTGTTATAAACCTCCCAGCCCTGCATTACAAAATTTGCCGCTTTGGTAGTCAGGTTTAAAGGTAGAATTGACGAATCGGACATAGTCATTAATTTGGATATGATTAAATTATTGGCATCTGTCTGCTGCTCTATTTGTGTGGCTAATTTACCAACAAAGTCTTTATCTAGCTCAATATATAAGGCTTTAATGTCTTCCTTAGCACTAATAATTGTGCTCAATCTCCCTAAATCGCCTTTTATTAACCAAATGGCAGGCGCATTTATCGTTACTTGCTCAAACTGTTTTAGCTTGGTTCTATTTACCTGCCTTGCTTCTGTTTTTACTGTTGCTTTTACTCCTACTTTTTCTTCTATAGTCACTTTGTCGTCTAGCTGATATTCATAGCTCCCTTGCAAAACAATGTATAAAACATAACTGGTTTGGCAATTAGGATTAATGAATTGATGATTTCTATGAAAGTAGCAATTGACCCGTGATAGACCAATGCTACCGAAATCATAACGTTCAAAGTAGCCATCACCAATAGACTTATCAATATAAATGATTTGACTTAACTGATTAAACCGCTGTACATTTTTTACCATGCACCAGTCATTAATCATTTCTAATTGCTTATCAAACACATATTTCATTTTATCTCTTCTTATAATACTTTTAGGGGCTGTCCTAGATAACTAGTTCAAACCCTGTTTAACCCATTGTTTTAGTTGATGTAGATGCTATCCTATATAATTTTACTTATCTAGGACAGCCCCTAGTTTTATGGCAGTGATTAGAAAATTGCTTAAGGGGATCAATCGTCCACAGGATTGATTGTTTCGTTCTTCTTTATCTGATACCCACATGATTTTTTGGTCGAAATCAATCTGATTCAACAGTCCTGATGCATGAACGGCAGGTCGTATGCCTGTTTGAATGATGATAATATGCCATAGCCAAACGCTATAGCAGTTAAACTGCTCAATGTACCTGTCATGAAGAATATCCGAACCATGCTTTAATCGACCGTTATAGCTTTCTATAGCACCGTTAAGTCTAGTAAAAAATGCTTGGCAGGCATTCAGAGTTAATGGCATATTACTGCCTACATATTGCTTTAAATGATTACTTTTAATACCCTGTTTTGCTATATGACGTAGTTTGTTCTTGCTTTCCTTATCACAATGTTCAGTCAATAGGTGTATAGCACTGCTATAGGTACTCTCTAAATTTTGTGTGCTAATACTTGTGTAGTAAAGTGGTGAGCTGTGCTTAACATCAACACCAGTAATAATGTCAACGTGTAATGGCTGATGAAGTTCGTTGTTTATAATGGTATGCAAACCATTGTCGATATATTGATTACTTAAAGCGGGCAAGCTAAGTTGTTCTTTTAAATCCTTAAGTGATTTTTTTACATCCGAATTACTGACTATAATTTTCTCTGTAATAACTGCCTGTAGCTCAAATGGTAATGGCAATTTAAATTCATTGTGAACCGCCCCAGGATTGTCGGAGACTTAATATTCTGAGAGAATACGACAATGAAAAGACAAACTTATACTCCCGAGATGAAAGAACGCACCGTTCGCATGCTGATTGAAGCGTCTTGCGATTACCCCTCCACATGGTCAGCTATTCAAGCCATTGCACCTAAGATTAGCTGTACACCTGAAACCCTGCGATCATGGCATAAGAAGCACATAGAGCAAACCATTCCGGCATCAGTACAAGCCCAAAGCCAAGAGCAACGTATTAAAGAGCTTGAACGCGAAAACAGAGAGCTCAAGCAAGCCAATGAGATTATACGTAAGGCTGCGGCTTTTTTCGCCCAGGCGGAGCTCGACCGCCCACTCAGACAATGGTTCAGTTTATTGATGACTATAGAGGTAGTTATGGGGTCGAGCTTATCTGTCGAATACTACCGATTGCCCCGTCAACCTATCATCGTGAAAACTATTTAGCTAACAATCCTGAAAAGCGTTCACTGCGCAGTCAGCATGACGACTATTATCTCAGCGAGATTAAACGTATTTGGCAGGATAGAAAATGCCGTTATGGTGTGCGTAAAGTCTGGCAGCAGATGAAGGCTGATGGCGTAAAGGTTGCTCGTTGCACCGTAGAGCGTTTAATGAAGCAGTATGGTATGCAAGGCATCTGGCGTGGCAAAGGCAAGATTACCACCAATAGCCGTGATGACCAGAAGCGCGCTGATAATTTGGTCAATCGTAACTTTAATGCCCATCATCCTAATCAGTTATGGGTGGCTGACTTTACTTATATCAAGACGACGAGCGGCTGGGTTTACACTGCCTTTATTATTGATGTGTTTGCTCGTGCTATCGTTGGTTGGAAAGTCTCTAATCGCATGAATACCGATATGGTTATGGCTGCGCTAAATCAGGCGATAGCAGACAGGAACAACCCTAAGGATGTCATTCATCACAGTGATCGAGGGGTTCAGTACTTATCCATTCGCTATACTGATAAAATGGCTGACTCTGGCGTGATTGCTTCTGTCGGTACAACAGGCGACTCGTATGATAATGCATTGGCTGAAACGGTCAATGGCCTATATAAGTCTGAGGTGATTCAATATTTAAAAGAGAGCTGGACTGGCGTCAACGATGTTGAATTAGCCACGCTTGAATGGGTGGACTGGTTCAATAAAACACGATTGCATAGTACGATTGGTTATGTGTCACCTTTTGAATTTGAAAAGCGGTATTATGATAGTTTAATCCTGTCAGGTGTTGCTGCCTGAATCAAGTAAATCACTCTCCGATAAAGTCGGGGCGGTTCAGTTTGCGTCTTTATCAATATCGCTAACAGGGTAAATGTCTTTGCTCAAAACCACCTTAGCTTCGTATTTTATTCCATCCTTCTCTTTTTTCTTCTTTTTCTGCTTTTCAAAGAATGAAGATATATAGTCAACATTTGGTCTTCTATATTCTTCTCCTAATGCTTTTTGTAATGTAAACACATGGTGGTCTGTGTCCAACTCCTCGACCATAAGACCATTTTTCCAAACAGAACCAATAGGTATTTTGAACATAAGTCTGAGCGGTAGTTTCACGTTCATTTCATAGCCCGTTTTACTTACAAAAATAACTTCCACTCGTCTATTGTCATTACCTTCACCTAAATTATATAAGCTTTTGTACCAAATAACTTGATATGAAGAGTTATAGAAAAACCTATTTTTGATACCTTTTTTATAATTAACTAAGTTGAGAAAGTCACTAATGTCAATATTTGATTGCTTAGCTATTAAATCTATTCCTTTAAACGGTTCAAAATTACTCATTTATTACTCCCTATCGATAATATCTATTATGACAGGTTATATGGAATTTTGACAAAGATTGTGGAAAATGACAGCCCCCACCGACCAAGGCCACGGCTGATATTGTATGATGAACTTGCCTAAATGGCCGTGTGCCATAGTCATAATCGCTGTCTGCGACTGAATACGTACTGGCTACTTCTAGTGCATCTTCGTCACTGAGGTCAGGCAAAATAGTCGGTAGCCGCGATGCCATCAATGTCTTACCTGAGCCGGGTGGCCCAGTAAACAGTATCGAGTGACCACCTGCTGCGGCAATCTCTAGCGCACGCCGCGCATGGTGCTGTCCTTTGACATCGGCCAAGTCCACTTGATAGCCGACATGCTTTGGGGCGATACTGGGTGTGACGATATCCAAAGGCTGATAAAATCCGCTAGAATCTGCCAATGACCGTAAGTGATCGCAGACGGCTTTGAGACTTTGGGCGCTTAGTACCTCTACGCCCTCGACACGGCTGGCTTCCGCCCCATTATCCATTGGTACTATTAACTTGACTGATTCTGACGTCTCTACTGAGTGCTGCTCGCTTAATGGTCGCTCGTTACTGCTCGATGACGTTGCAGCCAGTCTTTCCGCTTTAATCGCTCGTGCAACTGCCAAACTGCCTGTTACTTGTCGCAAGTTTCCGTTTAACGCCAACTCACCGATAAACTCAAACCCTGATAATACCTCCGGATCGAGCTGGTCGCTGGCTGCCAATATACCTATCGCGATTGGTAAGTCTAGACGCGCACCGTCTTTGGGCAAATCAGCAGGCGCTAAGTTAATAGTAAGGCGGCGATTAGGAAACTGAAACCCAGAATTAAGAATCGCGGAGCGTACTCTATCCTTACTCTCACGTACCGCAGCTTCAGGCAAACCAACAATGGTCAAAGCCGGCAGGCCTTGCGATAAATGCACCTCAATAATAACCTTGGGTGCGTGCAAACCGACGACTGAACGGGTATAGACTTGAGCAAACGACATGAGTATTTCCTATAAAGAGGCTCTCTCGATAATAGAGGATTATCTATAGGTGCGCAAATGTCGTGTTTTGAATCATAAGTGCCTATACTTAATGAGCCAGTGACTATCCCATGATACCTAGACGTTTTGCCTAAAAGCACTCGCCATTCACCCCACTACTAACAAGGATTTGTTATACTAGCGACTGTCTATTTAGACATAAATATTGCTGTAAAAATGCTCGTAAATAAACGATTAAGACCACTATCGGTGAGCCGGACAAAACCCAGTAATAGCTATGGTCAACATGAGGAATATCGCATGACAGAACATTCAGAACCAAACACCCAGCAGCCTTACAATCGCGCTGGAGAGCAGCCGACGACCACGCGCCCTGTCATGCAACCAGACAACCCTTATGCCAGTACGCGCGGTAGCATTACGAGCAAGCAGCTACCTGCATTTGATGAAGCGATTATCAATAAATACAATCGCTCAGGGCCGCGATATACCTCTTACCCAACGGCATTAGAGTTCTCACCAATCGCTGACGGCCTTGAGACAAAAATCCTGCAAAATCGTGAAGCGCGTGCGCCATTGTCTCTATATTTTCATATTCCGTTCTGTCGCCACCTTTGCTATTACTGTGCTTGTAATAAAATTATTACCAAAAAAAATAGCGATTCAGGTGACTATTTACAGTACTTAATCGCTGAGATTAAGCATAAGCGTCGCTTGTTATCTGCACCTGAAGGTAGCAGCAAACCATTGGTCAAACAGCTACATTTGGGCGGTGGTACGCCGACGTTTTTGCGTGATGAAGAAATGGTTCAGCTGTGGGAGTTTTTGCTGACGCAGTTTGAGTTTTTACCCGAAGATGAAGGTGATTACTCTATCGAGATTGACCCGCGCGAGCTAAGTGGAGACACGCTAAAAGTGTTACGCGGGCTAGGTTTTAACCGCATTAGCTTGGGTGTACAAGATTTAGATGAAACGGTACAAATCGCCGTCAATCGTGTGCACTCAGCAGAGTTGATTGAAAACGTGCTAAATGAAGCGCGTGAACTGGGCTTTCATTCTATCAATATTGACCTGATTTATGGTCTACCGCATCAGACCCCAGATACATTGGACAAAACCGTACAGCGCATCATTGAGATGTCACCAGATCGTCTGTCGGTATTTAACTATGCGCATCTACCTGAGCGCTTTAAGGCGCAACGTCAGATCAAAGATGAAGATCTACCCAGTCCAGCAGCCAAGCTTACAATGCTTGGCAATACCATCAATACATTAAGCGCGGCGGGCTATCAATATATCGGTATTGATCATTTTGCCAAACCTGATGATGAGCTCGCTGTCGCACAGCGCGAGGGTAAATTGCATCGTAATTTTCAGGGTTATACCATCATGGGTGATTGTGACTTATTGGGCTTTGGTGTGTCGTCTATCAGTCAAATTGCCAATGCCAATACTCGCTACATCCTTCAAAATGATACTGATCTGCAAACCTATCAAGCCAGTATAGATGCTGCACAGAGCAATCTTACTATCATGCCTGCGGTAAAAGTTATCAAAACATCGATTAAAGATCGCTTACGTGAATACGTGATTATGAATTTGCTCTGTCATGACTATATTGATTTTAAAGATGTGAATCAAAAATTCGGTATCGATGCGATTACCTATTTTATCGATGAAATAGCACAACTCGGTGCGATGCAAGACGATAGACTCATCGATATGGATGCCGCTGGTATTCGTGTCTTACCACGTGGACGCTTATTGGGTCGAAACGTTGCGATGGTCTTTGATGAATATCTTGAGACAAAACACAAAGATCGTTTTTCTAAAGTGATTTAAAACAATTTTGAATAAACAAAAGAAAGACCTCAATAGAGGTCTTTTTTTATCTGAAATGATAGTTACTACACTTTTAACTTATCACCCACCATACCTTTAACGGTACTTAAAATATCAGCAGGTAACACCACCATTTTTGAGTTATCAGATTCAGCCAACTCACGGATTGCTTTGATATACTGCTCACCAAGTAAGTAAACAATCGGCATCTCTTCTGTACCCATGGCATTGGTAATCAAACGAATCGACTCTTCTGAGCCTCTCGCTAGCACTACCTGCGCTTCAGCATCACGGCGTGAGGCCTCTAGACGCCCATCTGCTTCTAGGATAGCGGCCTGCTTTTGACCATCAGCACGGGTTACCGTCGCACGGCGTAGACGCTCTGCCGCTGCCTGCTCTTCCATTGATGCTTGCATGGTTTGTGAAGGGTTAATGTCTTGAATCTCTACCGTCTTTAGCGTGATGCCCCAATCGGCGATATCTTCTGAGATTGCATGCTTTAGCTTGGTTTTGATTTCGTCACGGCTAGACAATGCACTATCAAGATCCATTTCACCAATGATCGAGCGCAAAGACGTTTGCACCAGATTTCGAATACCATATTCATAATCTTCGATGCCATACACTGCTTTGTCAGGGCGTACGATATTAATATAAGCCACGGCATTGGCAATGATAACTACGTTATCTCGGGTAATGACTTCTTGTGACGGAATATCCAGCACAATATCTTTGGTGGTGACTTTATAAGCCACATCATCGACATAAGGAATAATAAGATTAAGTCCAGGCTCTAACGTTTGGCTATATTTCCCCAATCGCTGTACCACCCACTTATAACCCTGCGGTACGATACGAACCCCTTTAAACACGGTAAATACAACCAGTGCAATTAAGACTATCATGACGATACTAAAGCTTTCCATAACCCACCCCTATTATTATATTTGTTTACTATTATTCGTCGCTGCTTGCGATTTCATACTACTCACAATTAACTCGTTACCAACGATGTCTGTTACCACTACCCGATCACCAACCGCTACCTGCTCCCCTGTCGTACGACACATCCATTCCGCCGCACCAACGATAGGAACACTAAACCTCACCGTACCCGCATGATTAGGCTGCGGTTGTACGATTATCATGCCTGTTTCGCCAACGATAACACTGCCACCCAATCCTGCTTTGGTACGGTCTACCGATAAAGGCTTAATAAATTTGAACCAAGCCAATAGAAATATGGCCGACAGCACCAGCCAAATAATAATTTGGACAAAGACTGAAACAGGCAATAACCATGAAAGGGCTGCAACGATGATGGCAGCAGCACCAAACCATAGGCTTGCAAATGTGGGCACAAACATCTCGACAATCAATAATATGAAGCCTAAAACGAGCCAATGCCAAGGTTCAATCATCCAAAGTATTTCCATCGTTGCGATACCTCTTATCTTTGATATTCTAGCTTTCAATGTAACACACTTTTCGTATCCATAAATTCTTAAAAATCATCAATCTACGATGTTCACAGCTTAATAAACATGAGAGAAAATATAAAAGTCTAACGCACAAAAAAACGCACCCCGAAGGATGCGTTTTTTTATTTATTCTTTATTTGATTAGAACTTAAAGTGAGCGCCTAAAGTAAAGCCGCTTACGCTAATATCCTCAAATTCATCCTCAACTTGAGGATAAATATTATACATAGCTTCAATAGAGGCCATAGGACTGATGTTATAGCCAAGACCTAACCCACCAGCTACTCCTGTATCAGAATGACTCAAACTCTCATTTTGACTAGCATCGAGTTTATCCGTGTATTCCGCCTCGATTTTATTTTTTGCGATACCCAAACGACCTTTTGCATAAAGTCCAGTACTTGGAAAAGTATAGTCATAAGTACCATATAAGCCATATACATCAGCACTATATTCAGCTTTCTCAAAACGTTCATTGAACGAATCAGTATCACCAGTGGTTAAATATTCAGCCTCTACACCAAACTCTGGAGTAAATTTATAACCACCATAAACGCCATATGACACTGCGTCATCATCTACATCTGCATCTGGGCTGTACTGACCAACTTTTACACCAACATACGGCTGACCTGCATAATTAGCAGCAGCTTGAGCGCTTACACTCATCAAAGAACCAACTGATAGAGCGATTAAAGCTTTCTGTAGAGTGTTCATATATTTCCTATTAAGTAAGGCTAAAATGCCATCTGCATAAATATAGCAAAGCATAAAATTTAGATGGACTATTGTTGAATACGAGATTCTAGCAGAACCTTATTTTTAATGCACTCTTTTTTGATGACTTTTGTTTTATTTTTACCACGTGCAAAAAAACGCACCCCGAAGGATGCGTTTCTTATTTATAACACTATTTTTTAAATAGTTTAGAACTTAATATTTGCACCTACAGTCATAAGATCTGTATCGCTACCCAACATGTCATATTCTGCTTCTACGTTGAAATTAGAGTTTACTGAATAGCCAAGCCCTACACCACCAGCTAAACTAGTATCTTTATCTTCGCCGTCGTAGAGTCCCAATGTCGTGTTAGTCGCTTCAACTTCAGTTCTTGCCACACCTAGCTTACCTTTTGCGTATAAGCCGCTATCCGCGAAAGCATGGCGATAAGTACCGTAGGCACCGTAAGATTTGGCATCAATATCACCACCACGGTAATCAGCGTCATCTGAACCAACATATTCAGCTTCAAGACCAAAGTTAGGATCAAAGTTATAACCAGCATAGACGCCATAAGCAGTTGGATCATCGGCATTATTCGTATCTAAATCGAATTGACCGACTTTGGCACCGACATATGGTTGACCAGTATAGCCATTACCATAAGAGACCGCGGCTTGTGCGCCTACGCTTAATAAAGAACCTGCTACTACTGCCATTAAGGTTTTTTGTAGAGTTTTCATTTTATATCCTTAAAATTACATTTTGGTTATGTATTATCTGTATGAGAAAAGCTCATCAGATAAGCCTTCAATAAAAG
This sequence comes from Psychrobacter sp. FME13, assembly GCF_014861395.1. GTDB lineage: Bacteria > Pseudomonadota > Gammaproteobacteria > Pseudomonadales > Moraxellaceae > Psychrobacter. The sequence goes on from NZ_RRYV01000051.1 coordinate 9,630, forward strand.
GGTTTAGAAAAATATTTAGAATTTTAGCTGTGCACCAACAGTTAATAGGTTGGTATCGACATCGCTGTCCAGCATCGAGTATTCAGCCTCGACACCGAAGTCAGGGTTGACTGAATAACCAAGACCCACACCGCCTGCAATACCTGTATCACTGGTAGAGTTCGATACTTTAACCGCACCGTTAGTGTAGTCACCTTCAACTTCAGTCTTTGCAACCCCTAGCTTACCTTTTGCATATAGACCAGTATTCGGGAATTGGTAGCGAGCGGTACCGTATGCACCATAAGTCTTGGCATCCAGATCACCGTTACGATAATCAGCATCATCCGAACCTACATATTCTGCTTCGACACCAAAAGTAGAATCAAAGTTGTAACCACCATAAACTCCGTAAGCGGTTGGATCATCTGCGTTATCAATGTCTAAATCGAACTGACCAACTTTAGCACCAACATATGGCTGTCCAGTATAGCCATTGCTATAAGATGTAGCGGCTTGAGCACCAACCGTCAATAAAGAACCAGCTGTTAATGTAAGTAATACTTTTTGTATATTTCTCATTATGAACTCCTTAACATCGATCAGAATAAGCAAGTTACTTGTGATGACTTCTATAGTCATATCGCCTTGCTTCCGATGAATATAATAGTAACAAACTATTTCATACAGTCTGTCAGTGTTTAACGGCACGAGAGTTAAGATTTGCAAGCATTCATCATTGAGCGGGTTACAAAGGCCAAAAAATGAAACTTTTTTGTTACAATCACCCTATTTATGCAATAATCCCTACTCATTTCACAGATTCGCTCCTCAAAACCCTAGGTCAATACGCCTGAAATAATAAAAATTAAGAGAAAAAATGACAAACCTTATCCTTAATCATATGCAATCAGCGCTCGACAAGCTCAAAACAAATCAACAATACCGTCAACTCCCAAATCTGAGGCATAGTGGACGGTATATCGTGAGCGAAGGTAAAGCTTTGCTTAATATTGCGAGTAATGACTATCTTGGCTTGGGCGGTGATGCTGAGCTACAAGAGGAATTTCTCAACCAAATAGAAGGATTACCTGCAGCAACAGTACCTAAAATGAGTGCTACCTCTTCACGGCTCCTCACAGGTAACAACACACAACTACAACTATTAGAGTCAGAATTACAAAGTTGGTATCAGAATGCGGTAAATCAACAAGGCGTACCTACCAACAAATCTGTACTGGTACTCAATAGTGGCTACCATGCAAATATTGGTATCTTACCTGCACTGACCTTATTGCCAGTCAAAACACTTATTTTGGCTGACAAGCTGGTACATGCCAGTATCATCGATGGATTGCAACTGAGCCAAAGTAAGCTTGTCAGCTATCGCCGTTATCGTCACAATGATTACGAGCATTTGGCCAGATTTATTGAACAAGCAGACCCAGCCGTTGAGCGCATTATTATTGTTACTGAGAGTATTTTTAGTATGGATGGTGACCGCGCCGACTTACAAAAGCTGGTGGCATTAAAAGCTAAAGACGCTCGTATAGAGCTATACGTCGATGAAGCACATGCGGTTGGTGTTTTAGGTAATACAGGATTAGGGCTGGCAGAAGAGACAGTAACGTTGGCTGAAATTGATTATTTAGTTGGTACCTTTGGTAAGGCTTTCGCGTCAGTTGGGGCGTATATCATGTGTAATGAGACCGTCAAACAGTGGCTGATTAATACTATGCGCCCATTGATTTTTAGTACGGCGTTACCTCCTATCAATCATGCATGGACACGATTTATTTTAGCAAAAATGCCCACATTGACTGACGAACGCGCACATTTGGCACAACTCTCTACCACACTGAGTCAGGCCATCGCACCGCAATATCGTGTATCCTCAGCGGCTGAAAACGTCTATTATAACTCACCCATTGTGCCCTATATGCTGGGTGATAATGCGCGTACACTTGCCAAAGCACAACAACTGCAAGCGGCAGGGTTTTATGCGCTGCCTATTAGACCACCTACCGTTCCCGAACACACCGCCCGTATCCGGTTGGTTATGAATGCCAAACTGACCAATAAAGACTGCAATCAGCTGATACAGCAGCTCATTTAGTCAAGATGGTTTTGCACTTTATTGATCACCTTTATTATGAGATATCAGCCTTTTTATCCAAAAAACCGTCTGACTTAGATGACCTGAATAATATGACAACACTCTCTACAGCCACTCACTTTAGCATCAGAAAACAAATCATCGCTCGCCATTTTGCAAGCGCTAGAGACTATGACCAACATGCCAATGTTCAGCAAATAGTTTGTCAGTATCTACTGGATAATATTGCTCATACTAAACAAAGTAGTGTATTGGAAATCGGTGCAGGCACAGGTCAAATGACACGGTTACTCGCTGAGCAAATCCACAGCCATCACTGGCTCATTAACGAATTATGTAGTGAGCATACTGTTACATTACAATCAATACTGCCCACTGCTGAAATCATCGTTGGTGACGCTGAAACCCTAGGTTTGGCAGAAAACCATAGTTTGATAGTCAGTGCCAATGCCGTGCAATGGTTTGATGATCCATTGAGCTTTGTCGCACAATCAGCACGCCGCTTACAACCTGAAGGACAGCTGGTTTTTAGCACCTTTACCCCAAATAATTTTTTGCAGATTAAAACATTAATAGATCAAGGACTACTGTATCCGAGTATCGAGGCATGGCAACTAGCGTTAAATAAGGCAGGGTTTATAGATTGTCAGGTAACCACACAGCGTTTTGATTTATGGTTTACACGCCCCTACGAGGTGCTTAAACACATGAAACTAACGGGAGTATCGACCAATCAAACGCAAATACAGTCAAATAATACACCACCATTTACGTGGACAAAAACACGGTTACAGCAGTTTGAGCAAGCGTACTGGCAGCAGTTTTCTGTAAAAGATGAAGAAGGTAAGCTCGGTGTAAGCCTAACTTATGAAGCGCTTATAGTGAGTGCATTTAAACCTTAATCACGCAGCATATGACAAGAATAGTAGCTAATAGGAAGCACAATTATTGGAAATAGTAGCCATAAAAAAACGCATCCCGAAGGATGCGTTTTTTAATTTAATAACTTATCGGCTTGTATCGACTATACCATTTTTAAAAACTTGAGTAGCAAGCCAAACCAGCGTAAGGGCTACATTGCGTCGACTAAGCAAGTTTGATGCAGCTCATCGCGTTGTTAAATTTGATATTACTTCTTGTCTTCGTCGACTTCAGTGAACTCAGCGTCCACAACATCATCATCAGCTTGGTTAGTGTCTGCTTCACCTTCAGCACCTTGTTGGAACTGGCTTGGATCCATACCTTCTGCACCAGCGCCGCTATCAGCATAGATTTTTTGGCTGATTGGCAAGAATGCATTGTCTAGCGCTTCAAGCTTGGCTTTGATGTCATCATGATCATCTTCTTTGGTCGCTGTCTCAAGCTCAGTAATAGCCGCTTCTACTGTTGATTTTTCATCATCAGTGACTTTGTCTTCGGCTTCTTTTAGTGCTTTTTGTACCGCATGGATACGACCATCTGCTTCGTTACGTACTTGCGCTAGGTTAGCGAACTTCTCATCCTCAGCAGCATTGGCTTCTGCATCACGAACCATTTGTTCGACTTCTTCGTCCGACAAGCCAGAATCTGCTTTGATCTGGATGCTTTGTGCTTTACCAGTACCTTTATCAGTTGCTGAAATATTCATAATACCATCAGCATTGATGTCAAAGGTTACTTCGATTTGTGGCAGACCACGTGGTGCTGGTGGAATATCTGTCAAGTCAAAACGACCAAGCTGTTTGTTTTGGTTAGCGATTTTACGCTCACCTTGATAAACCTGAATGGTTACTGCTGGTTGGTTGTCTTCAGCTGTTGAGAATACCTGTGATTTCTTAGTAGGAATCATAGTGTTTTTCTCAATGATTGGTGTCATAACACCGCCCATTGTTTCGATACCTAAAGTCAATGGAGTCACATCAAGCAATAGTACGTCAGTTTTGTCACCAGATAATACGGCACCTTGAATTGCTGCACCTGCTGCTACTGCTTCATCAGGGTTCACGTCTTTACGTGGCTCTTGACCGAAGAACTCTTCTACTTTTTTCTGTACTAAAGGCATACGAGTCTGACCACCAACTAGGATGACGTCATCGATATCACCAATTTTTAGACCGGCATCTTCAAGAGCAATTTTACAAGGACCCATGGTACGCTGTACTAGATCTTCAGTTAAACTCTCTAGTTTTGAGCGGCTGATAGTAACAACCAAATGCTTAGGACCACTGCTATCAGCAGTGATATATGGCAGGTTTACTTCAGTACTTTGGGCACTTGATAACTCAATTTTGGCTTTTTCTGCAGCTTCTTTTAGACGCTGCATCGCAAGAGAATCACCTTTTAGGTTGAAGTCTTGGTCTTTTTTGAACTCGTCTACTAAGAAGTCAATCAATGCTGAATCAAAATCTTCACCACCAAGGAATGTGTCACCATTGGTTGCTAGTACTTCGAACTGCTGCTCACCATCTACGTCAGCGATTTCGATAATTGATACATCAAACGTACCACCACCCAAGTCATATACAGCAACGGTGCTATCGCCTTGCTTTTTATCCATACCATAAGCAAGTGCAGCAGCAGTTGGTTCGTTGATGATACGTTTTACATCAAGACCAGCAATTTTACCTGCATCTTTAGTCGCTTGACGCTGTGAATCGTTGAAGTATGCAGGTACAGTGACAACAGCTTCTGTCACGCTTTCACCAAGATAATCTTCAGCTGTTTTCTTCATTTTTTTCAAGATTTCAGCAGAAACTTGTGGTGGTGCAAGTTTTTTACCATTGATTTCTACCCATGCATCACCGTTATCTGCTTTGGCGATTTTGTACGGCACCATACCGATGTCTTTTTGTACAACTTTGTCATCAAAACGACGACCAATCAAACGCTTAATCGCAAACAATGTATTGCTTGGGTTGGTGACTGCTTGACGCTTAGCTGACTGACCAATAAGGATTTCGTCATCTTTATAAGCGACGATCGATGGTGTTGTGCGAGTGCCTTCAGCATTTTCGATGACTTTAACCTTATCACCTTCCATTACTGCCACACATGAGTTAGTTGTACCTAAATCAATACCAATTACTTTACCCATAATCAATTACTCCTAATTTGTTTTAAATATAAATAATTATATGCTCAGACCAATGTCGGTCACTTGTTGCTTTATATCGGTTTACTTGTTGATTTTTTCAAGTCAAAACCCACACAAAAATTGTCTTTTGTGTGATTTTTTGTGAAAACCCTTATTAATATTAAGGTTTAGCACAGTTAAAGACTTATTGTTCCTTAATTATATAATAAAGCTGTTATCTTAACTCTCGTTATATTAGCGATAACGGCCTAAAAACTATTGACCGACACGTACCATTGCTGGACGCAGCAGACGACCATTTAGGCTATAGCCTTTTTGCAGTACAGTACCGACAGTATCAGCTTCAGCATCTGCATCAATACCAACCGCTTCATGTAAATCAGCGTTGAACTTTTCACCTTGTGGATCGACCGCCTCTACACCATTTTTAGTCAGTAGTGCCAATAGCGCTTTGTGCGTCAGTTGCACCCCTTCAGCGACTGGATCATTAGCATCAGCATTTTCGATAGCGCGCTCTAAGTTGTCGACAATATCCAACAACTCCTTGGCAAACTTTTGTAGCGCGAACTTTTTGCTCTTTTCTGCTTCTTGTTCCATACGCTTCTGCGCATTGTACGCTTCTGCATTGGCGCGAGCCGTGGTTTCCTTGGCTTGCTTAACCTCACCTTCTAGCTCAGCGATGCGTGCTTTAAAAGTCTCAAGGTCGATATCATTGTCGATGGTCGCCTCTTCACCTGAGTTGTTTTGTGGATCAAATTCTTTCAGTGTTTCATCTAAAACACTTTCACTCTGATCAATATTATCTTGCGCCACGTTTTGCTCGCTCATAATAGCTCCTTAGAATGTGATAATGACGGTTCATATAGGACACGGCAGACTGGCTCATTACCAGTCATTATGCGTCCTTATTAGATACTTAAAATATTTCGCTCATTATTTTATTAATGCGCTTTACTAGCTGCTTGATAAAGGTGATAGGTATAAATTTCAAGCCTAAAACGCAGGATTTTTTCTAATTTGCCACAAATTTTGTCTTAATTTAAACTAAAGTGCTTGTGAAGTGTTTCCTTTGCCCTAATCAGATGTAAGTAGGCGCTAAAAATATCGATGGCTACTGGCTTCTATAAAATTGGTTTCTATCCATAGGTCATCTAGGATCTGTTGAATATTCAAATAACAATATCGTTATTTATCAGCGTTACCAGTCAAGGTAATCATCCAAATCTCCGAACGTGTGCTTAATCTAAAAGGCACTGCACCGATGCCATAACCTGACGTCACCAAAAACTGCGTATCATTTAAGCGCTTTGTTCCATAGTTGAGTGGTGAAAACCAATTCATTAAAATTGTTAATGGAAAAATTTGCCCACCATGAGTATGCCCAGACAAGTGCAAATCAACCGGCAACACTTTGATCTCATCCATCATAGAAGGACGATGCTCTAAAAACACCACAGGCTTATTCGTATCAACCTGGGTCATTAACTCCTTCGCTGACAATCTGGTCTGATCAACATCATCCGAACGCCCAACCAACCACACTGAGTCATCTAATAACACGCTCTCATTATCAAGCGCTTTAATCCCTGCGGCTTCAACGGCTTCAGAGATGGCTTCATCATAACCTCGATAATCATGATTCCCTAAGGTGGCATAAACCCCAAGTGGTGCCTTTAGTTTTGATAAATGTTCGTGCATATTTGTGTTGTCATAAGCAATCGTCGTGTCGTGCATGATATCGCCTGCTATGACGACGACATCAGGATTTTGCGTATCGACTAAAGCAACCAGTTTATCTATCTGATGATTACCGAACCACCTCCCCCAGTGGGTATCAGATACTAAGGCGATGCTCATAGGCTCATTCAGCGGCTTGTCCGTCGTAACCGTCAAACGATGCACCACAGGCGAGTAAGCATTAAATACCGCCAAGCTGACAATAGCTATATAAGCCGTGAACGCAAATACACGTGTGAGCTTAGGGCGCGACTGACACTTTAATAATTTATTAAAAAAGAGTGATAGTACAGCAGTGGCTATCCCTGCATAAAACATAAATCCCTGCAAGATACCGCTGACCAGATAGACACTAAAACGCTCACCCCAAAAATCACTTAGACCATAAACGAGAAAGGCATTATTAACGATAAAAACACTTATTACCAAAATCACCTTAACGCTTTGGCGTTTTGGTTTGATAAACCACCAAAGCAACAGACAAGTCATGATAGAGAGTAATTGCGTGAATCCAATAAACAGCCACATAGTAAAATCCACTCAGATAAAAATGAGGTTATCTTACGTTAAAAACAGCTTTTTTTTAGTGCTCAGCCTATATTTCATCAATACTTCATGATTTTTACATAAAACTTTATGAGATAAAGTCGTATGATTTATCATAAGAGTCGTACAGAAAATAAAGGTAAGAGTATGAATAAACGCTGGGGGTTTTGGACACTTTGGGTATGTATCAGTGCCATCGCTGGTTTTATATGGGGCATTATATTAAATAATGGTTCTTGGTTATCTATAGGCGGTATGGCATCAGGTATCAGCTGCTTTATTGTGTTTTATACGCTGCTTGATGATTTTGCACGCAAAAAACAGTGGCATCGTTTTATCGCAGCTTTGAAGACAGGCGTATATATAAAAGCAGGGTTACAGATTCTGAATCTGGCCATGCCTATTGCTCGTTTTGTCTCACCAGAAATTTTAGCAGGGATGGCGGCTGTCTATATCGCTGAACGTTTGGGATTAGATTATTATCAAGCTTTGTCATGACGTTAATAACAGGTGCATTACTGTCGTTATGCGTTGGGGTTATCAGCCTTATCGTGTTTTTGATATCAAATAAGAAAGCACGTACTATTACGACAAACGACATATCATAAATCTGCTTATTATAGAACCTACTTACTTTTTGACAGAACTGCCTTAGCGTTTGTCTGGCGCTATTTTACAGACGCCATTTTTACAGGCTTGCATGACTGCTGTTCCATATATCATCTTGGTCACCCAGTTTGGAACTCTATAACGATTGCGGGCGACATATGGGTAGCCAAAGTTACCCAGTTGCTTGACCACTGGCAAAAACAACAACGGTGACCATTTAACACCGCCAGTCTTGTAGAGCAGCCGCACAGCATCCATGTGTGTGTACCAATTGCCATAGCTGTCCTTTATACACATATAGGTCATCGCATCCTCACGGCTAAACCCTGCGACCGCCAGCTCATCTAATCCCTCCTCTATAGGAACCAAACGTATCTTCTGTGGCTGGCGTTTTTTCATATTATGCGCCTCGGTGCTGCATATCACGCAGGCATCATCGTAGTACATCGTGATGGATAAACTCGCCTGCTCTCTATAGCTGTTGATATGGTTTTGGATAATCATGTTACAACTCCTTTATGAGTGATACCTAAACATCAAGGCTATTAACTTTTTCGGTCGTGTTAACTACTGAATACTTATTGACTGGTGCTAATAAGGGGATGACTGGCTGCTGCGTCCATTGCGGGGCGGAGGTATCTAAGCGCTTAGCCAGTATCGGTAAGTGATTAGTCGGCACCGCTGGAAATAGATGGTGCTCAATGTGATAGAGCAAATTAAACGTCAATAGGTTGATGAGCGGATGGCGCTCACTGCGAGCATATACCACCTCATCGCAACCATGATGTACGCTCCATACCGCAAAGAACCCCACCATCGTATTGGCCAATATCATCACCAATACGTGATACACCAATACTGGGTGCATCGTGATAAAAGCAATGACAACCACTGCGAAGATAAGCAACAGATCAAAGGCAACAAGTATACGATTACGGCGGCTACCATGCGTCAACCCAAACCACTGAATCGCAATCGAGAACAACCCGCCACCTAATATCGCCTTATACCATGGCAAGCGTGCCCAGTTGCCCTCAACATCGCTGTCACCAAGCGGATCTCGGTGATGGTTGAGATGAGTGTGTCGAATAGCATGTGTGCTACAGAGCATCGTGATACTGAGAAAAAACAGCATGAGCTCGGTGGCAACTCTTCCCACTCCTAGCGTTCGATGATAACAATCATGCGCTTGTCTCAGTGCAGCGGTAAAAAAGAAGAATGTCGACACAAGTGCAAGCAACCACCAGCCCTGCCACGCACTCCACCATGACAGTAATAGAAAAGGTAATGATAAAAAAATATTATAAACAGTCTCGCTCAGACTAAGCTGACGCAAATCTTGCCATTCAATACTGGCTAATGAAGGATGACGCATGATGTTCTCCTTACTTGATGATAAGCAGTAGCTGGCGTGCAATGCAACTACTTGGTTCAACTGGCTTAGTGTTATTTACTTTATTTCTGTTAAAAGTGAAAATAATAGACAAGTTTTATCTGTGCTTAGTATTTATGGTCAGTATTTGTGCTTAGGTAATACGACCCATCCTGTGACGATAGCGCTGAGCCCGCCTAGGATACTAACAGGCAAAAAGAGTGCCACTATAGCTACACCTGATAAGATAACGTTATCTAAAGCGCCAGCCGAAAGCCCTGCTGGTAATAAGATTATGGCTAGGAATACGATAAAAGTGCTAAGACAACCGATGATAAACAGGGGTAATACGTCATTAGATGAATCAAAGTATATCTGAAAATGGCAGATAACCACTCCTGTAACTAGTGAAGGCAATAAACCAATCAGGCTTCCAAGTATAATAATACTGAATAAGATGGTCATAGCTTGCATCACACCAAAACCAGCAGTTGTTATCGCGCCTGCTATTACACCTATTATAGCAATAGGTAAGCCAATAATTGAGCTACCTATTGCACCGCCTAATAGCCCATAAAGCCCTATTACTCTACCGTTTGGGTAGTTTGGTACTGTAACTGTAGCGCCGCTCTCTATACTATTCATACACCCTCCCTTTTTTTACTTTATTTCTGTCAAAAATGAAATTCATAGATAAATTTTATTTATGTTTAGGTAGTACAAACCAGCCTATTATTACAGCGATTGCACCACCATTACAGCAAAATAGAAAAAGCATCACAGCGACATCTATAAAATCTTTATCTAGAGTAAACAACACCATGTATATAAAAGTGCTTACAAAACCAATTATAAATAATAGTACCGCCTTTTTTATTGAATCTTAGATTAACACACCAAGTGCAACGCTAATTAATATTATAGAACGCCTGCATAGGCGTCTTAAACCCTAATCGTTTTCTTGGTCTGTTGTTTAATTTGTTCTCAATGTCCTGCATCTCATCATCAGAGACTTGTCTAAAGTCACAACCCTTAGGCAAGTACTCTCTGATAAGGCCG
>NZ_RRYV01000052.1 GCF_014861395.1 Psychrobacter sp. FME13
CTTTTACATCAATTATGGCTACGTCTGATGCCAGCATACTTTTTAGAACACCACCATTTTTTTAACTTTTTGTAGGGACAGTTTACATGACAATGTCAGATAATTCAGTGGCTAGGCTGAATCAAATAAAAAATCCATCCTTTAAAGCATTCAAACAAATTAATATGATCATGGCATTGACTGCCGCTTCTACGCTATCAATGGCCGCAGATGATATACGCACTACCACGTTGACTCAAACGTCCCATCAAACTATTAAACCCTCACTAAAACAGTCACCCAAAACCTTGCCAGCTAAGCCTCAAGCTTATACTTATGGTGTGCGGCCCTTTTATTTGGTCAACGATATGGACGCAGGACCATTAAAAGACGAGCTGATGTCTTGTAGTGCGCAAACGCCTAGCAAAACCGACTTTTCTATTGCCCATCGCGGCGCACCTTTACAGCTACCAGAACACACTTATGACAGCTACCTCGCCTCAGCGCAAATGGGCGCTGGCATATTAGAATGCGATGTGGCTTTTACCAACGATGGCGAGCTGGTCTGTCGCCACGCACAAGACGATCTGCATACCACTACCAATATCCTTGCTACCCCACTCGCCAAACAGTGCACCGTACCACCTATCATAGATGCCAATGGTGTACTGACCAATGCCGACAGTATTGAATGCCGCACCTCAGACATTAGTGTCAATGAATTTAAGACCCTGACAGGGAAAATGGATGCCGCAGATAAAACCGCCACTAACCTAAACGACTATATGAATGCAACGGCTGCATGGCGAACCGATTTATATTCACAGAATGGTCAAGTGCTCACATTAAAAGAACATATTCAGCTTGCCCAAAGCCTCGGTATGAAACACACGCCAGAGCTAAAATCACCAGCAGTTACCATGCCATTTAACGGCTATAGCGTAGATGCTTATCGTCAGCAGTTGATTGACACTTACAAAGACGCAGGCGTGGCTGCCAGTGACGTGTTTGCTCAGTCGTTTAATATTGAAGATGTCGATTACTGGATTAAACATGAGCCTGATTTTGGTGCGAATGCCATTTACCTAATCGACGATAGCAATGAGACCGCAACTGGCAAAACCTTTGATAACAATGACCCCACTACATGGAAACACTCTCTCACTAATATCAAAGCGCGTGGTATTAAAACCATCGCACCGCCACCTTGGATATTGGTCACCACTGACGCGACAGGTAAAATGATACCGTCCGCTTATGCCAAACAAGCCAAAGCGCTTAATTTGGATATCATCACTTGGTCACTAGAGCGCTCAGAGCCTTTAGCGACAGGCGGCGGTTGGTATTATAATGATTTGGATAAGGCAATTAATAACGATGGTGATATGATGACGTATATCGATGTACTGGCACAAGACGTTGGGGTAAAAGGTATTTTTTCTGACTGGCCTGCAACCGTTACCTACTATGCAAACTGTAAGGGCTTGAGCTAATAACGGCTTAACTCTTTCTATCGAGATCGGTTGATTAAGCTCAAATCATCTCTGTTTATTACTGGCAAGGTCAACCAAGTCGCCACTTGGTTGACCTTTTTTATACCACAAAGGCAATCAAACGCTTATTTTTCCATAAACTTTCCATGGCTTTTGATAAGCATTATCAGAATGCCTTGGGACTTTTGTGCTAGGATAATCTCAACAACTTTAGGGCCCTTTTATAACGCCTACATACAAACTATATTCAACAGAGTCGGCACTGACAATATTTGTGCGATGATGGTTGATTGATGAATTGAGGTGCTTGATTAATGAATTAATGAACCAACCGCCGCGTCAAATACGCCACTTTTTACACATTTTTATTAAATAAGTATACCGTCATGACTCATATTTTATTGGTAGAAGATGATCCCGCTATCGCGATGTCGCTCAAAGTCACCTGCAAGCGAGAGGGTTGGCAGATTACTTGGCTAGACAATGCCAGCAGTGTACTACCGATGTTACACAGCGAAGAGGCAAAAACGCTATCGGCCATTATCTTGGACGTGGGATTGCCTGATGGCGATGGTTTAAGCCTATGTCAGCAAATACGTCATACCTCTGATATAGACGATTTAAAAGATCTACCAATCGTATTTTTGACCGCTCGTAGTGATGAGGTGGATCGCATCTTAGGGTTAGAGATGGGCGGCGATGATTACTGCGCCAAACCCTTTAGTCCACGAGAGTTGGTCGCACGCCTAAAAGCCATTTGGCGGCGTGAGCAATTGCTGTCTCAACAGTCAGCCATGCAGGCCCCATCAACAGAAGATATCGCAAACGACAACGCTACCCATAATATGTCGGGTCAAGCGTTAACCTTTGAGTGTCAATCTGGTGTTTGGCACTATCAACCGCTCAATTACTCGTTAATGTGGCAAGAGCAAAAGCTTGAGCTGAGTAATACCGAGCGCAAAATCTTATTGACCTTATTACAAGCACCCAATCAGGTATTCAGTCGCGAGCAGTTGCTAAATGCCGTCAGTGATTATCCTGATCATCGTCTGGCTCGAACGATAGACAGTCATATTAAGGCGATTCGTAAGCAATTGGCGACTGTCGATGCTAGCACTGATGTGATTCATACACATCGCGGGCTAGGTTATGCGTTGTGCCCTGCTTAGCGCTCTATAACTACCAACTGTACTGATAACCATATGAGTCATAAAACAAATAAAATTGATGATGATAGCGCGAAAAACCGCTCTACTCATCATACTCATGCCAGCCAAAGCAATTGGTATGCAAAGCTACATCCCATCGGCACGGTACAGCAAACAACTGAGCCAAAAAAACTGCTGAATTTAAGTATATTTTTTAGAATATGGTTGGCCGTTGCCTTAGTACTGAGCATTTGCGGTGTGGCCGCGTTTACGCAACTGTTTGGTTATGTCAAACCAACAGCGCAGCAAGTCATCGAAGATACCTTGTTAGATACCAGCAAACTACTTGCAGCAAGTCTACAGGTGCCATTAGCTTCAGGACAGCTGTATGACGAGGACTATCAGGAAAGGCTTGATACTGTATTTATTGGCACGCCAGTAACGAGTAAAATCAGAGAGCCAAAGTATAAAAGTAAAAACCATAGTAGCTTTCGGATATATGTAACGGACCAGACAGGCATGGTTATATATGACTCTTTACCTGAGCCTAATAATGACGAAGGACAAGATTACAGCCGCTGGAACGATGTATACCTGACCCTAAAAGGTCAATATGGTGCAAGAAGCACGACACAAGATCGTTATCAGCGCGATGGTACGATTATGTATGTGGCACAGCCGATAAAAGATGAAGCTGACAACCTAATTGGCATTGTCAGTGTCGGTAAGCCTGTCGCTAGCGTATTGCCATATTTGGATGACACGCGCAATCGCATGCTCGTTACCGCGCTGTTTATGAGTATTGCTGCTCTTATTTTGGCAGGGCTGGTGGCCTGGTGGCTCAAGCAAAGCATCACACTCGTGACTCAGTATACAGGTGCACTGGCTGAAGACACCAAAAAGCCCTATTTTTATTTAGGTCATGAGCTCAACAGCCTCACAGATACCATTGAATCGATGAAACACCGACTAGAAAACCGAGCGTATGTCACTGACTACGTCCATACCCTCACCCATGAGCTTAAAAGCCCCTTAACGGCCATTCGTGCCAGTGGCGAACTATTAGAAGATGACGGAGTTGATAATAGTCTGCTTGATAATACAGACCGGCAGATGCTCATCGAAACCATTGGCGAACAAAGCATCAAAATGCAGAAATTAATTGATCGACTACTCTTGCTTGCCAAAGTTGAGCAACCCAGTTTTAAGCTAAATCGGCAATTAACGCCTCTATTACCTGTGTTACAAACGCTCAAAAAAGACAATGCCGCTAAGTTACAACAGCAACAACTACCGCCGATCGATATCTATGTTAATGATATATTATTGACTGATAAAACCGACTTATCACCAGAATCATTAGCAAACACCCACGTATTTGCAGATCAATTTTGGTTGGTGCAGGTATTGCAGAATATATTGGACAACGCCATTTATTTCGCCAAAAACACAGTCACTATTCGGCTGTATAGTCATGTACATACCCTAAACATTGATATTTTTAACGATGGTAAGTTACTACCTGATTATGCGGTTGATAAAGCATTTGACCGTTATTTTAGCCTCTCGCATCAAAGCCAATCTGCCATGCATTCAGACGAGTCCTCCAAAGTAGCGACCCCGCAGGCACAGGCACAGCCGCATGCAACGAGTAATACTCTTAAAAAAGGCACTGGCCTTGGTTTGACCTTAGTAAAACAAGTTATTGAACATCATGGAGGTCAGGTCTCGATTAACAATATTAATAGTAATGAAGACGCTAAAAATGACGAGGGCAATGCTACTAAACACCCGCATTCTGGCGTAATGGTAAGTATTACCTTACCTTTGGCGAAAGCATAAAATACAGACCCACGCGTCCTGTACTTTAACGACAGTTCATACATTTTCCATCACTCCTGCACAGGTTTTCTATCTGTTTGTCTTACGATAGCGTTATTCAAATTCGTAATCACCATTAAAGGTAGAAAACCTATGCAACCATCATCTATTGAAAACCTACTAATCAAAAACCAGCTTATTGAAAGCCGTTTGATTGAGAACGATTTGATTGAGAGCCTACTGGGTCATAGCCGTCATCATTGTGCACAGGCTTTATCCAATCAAGGCATCAATAGTATTGAATTTGGGCATTGGCTCGCCATCCCTAGTCAGCAGCTATTATTGGTATTTCGCCATCAACGCTGTGTGGCAGTTGATGCTTATCAAATAGCGGCCTAAGCATTTACTCACTGCGCCCGACCTTTTAATCATCCACAAAAAAGCCCTATGTTCGCTCTAATTATTTCTAATGAGCGCAAACATAGGGCTTTATCAGTTACTTTACGATCAAAATACTGGTATTGGTATTGATATGAAGACTATGTAATCGATTCAACTGGCTGCTCGACATCAGCATTTTGACCGCGGTGACGTAGGTAATGATCGAGCAACACAATCGCTAGCATGGCTTCTGCGATAGGCGTGGCACGCACACCAACACACGGATCATGACGACCTTTGGTCAGCATATCGATTGACTCACCTTGCGTATTGATACTCTTGCCAGCCGTGGTAATGCTAGAAGTTGGCTTGAGGGCGATACTGACACGAATGTCTTGCCCTGATGAGATACCGCCTAATATACCGCCAGCATGATTGGCAGTGAAACCGTCTGGTGTCAGCTCGTCTCGGGCGCTATGACCGAACTGTCCAGCCACCGCCATACCATCACCAACCTCAACACCTTTAACAGCATTGATACTCATCATGGCATGGGCAATATCAGCATCCAAGCGATCAAACACTGGCTCACCGAGCCCCACTGGCACACCGCTGGCGATAACTTCCAGACGCGCGCCGCAGCTGGTACCTTCACGGCGCAGGCTGTCTATCAAGGTTTCAAAACGGCTCACGGCTTCTTTGTCAGCACAAAAAAACGGATTGCTATTCACAAAGTTCCAATCAATTTGACTCGCGTCTGTTACCTTACTATATTCATTGCCAATCTGCGTCACATGCCCACGAACTTGCACACCCAGTCGGTCTTGTAAGTATTTTTTGGCAATCGCACCAGCCGCGACTCGCATCGCTGTTTCGCGTGCTGATGAACGACCACCGCCGCGATAATCACGAAAACCATACTTCATACTATAAGTGTAATCGGCATGACCCGGACGAAAAGTATCTTTAATCTCGCTATAGTCTTTTGATTTTTGATTGGTGTTTCGAATCAATAAACCAATCGATGTGCCCGTCGTTTTACCTTCAAACACACCAGAGATAATTTCCACTTCATCAGACTCACGGCGCTGGGTAGAATACTTGGACGTCCCCGGCTTACGGCGATCCAAATCTATCTGCAAATCATCTGCAGATAATATCAATCCTGGTGGTACGCCATCAACGATTGCCATAAGACCTGAACCATGCGATTCACCGCACGTGGTAACCGTAAAAACCTGCCCAATACTATTGCCTGCCATAACTATCCTTAAACCAGTAAACGCTACTGATGACTATTTAACCAACCGATTGTGATTTTGATACTGCTTATATTGAACTATTGAATGCTGTCTAAGAGCTGAACATAAGCGGCAAATAGCTGACGATGTGACACAAGCTCATCATAAGTAATCGCAAAGACACCATGACCGCCATGAGCAAACTTGAGCCAGTCAAACTGAATTTCAGGATAGGCTTGCTTTAATGCCCATTCGCTATCGCCCACTTCACAGATAAGCAAGCCGTCTGGGCTTAGATAATCTGGTGCTTCAAACAAGATACGATGTACCAAATCTAAGCCATCTTGACCCGCTGCTAGCGCATGCTCAGGCTCATATAAAAACTCAGGTGGCAAATCAGCCATAATCGCTGCATCAACATACGGCGGATTGGTCACAATAAGCTCATATTGGTTTTCAGTCGGAATCTTAGCAAACAAATCTGACTCAATCACATTGACTTGATGACCAAGATCATGGTGGTCGACATTGACCATGGCCACTTCGAGCGCGCCTTTATCGATATCAACAGCATCCACTAAGGCATCGACGAAGCGAGTCGCAAGGGCAATAGCAATACAGCCAGAACCTGTACACATATCCAAAACACGCTCAGGCTGCGACAGTTGCTTTACGTCTAAACCATGATCATAAAACACTGCGCCTTGCTCATTAGGATTGCTCCCTAACGGCTTAGCCAACTCAGTCACCTCAAAGTAAGGATGAAACTGCTGACGTATCAGTTCTGCTATCGGTGAGCGCGGAATCAACACACGCTCATCCACATAGAAAGGCAAATCGCAGAAATAGGATAAGTTAATCAAGTAACTGAGTGGCTTACGCTCTGCGATACGCTCTTCTAACAGACTAAGCACCAGCTGTTTTTCTGATGTGGTCAAACGACAATCAAGAATTTGCTCATTTGCAGACCAGTCTAGCGATAAGGAATGTAATACAATCGCAGAGGCCTCAGCGAACTCATCTGTCGTGCCTTGTGCAACGACCACATCGTAATTACGCAACTGAGTCACAGAAAAACGGATGAAATCACGAATACTAACGAGCTGCTCACGCGCTTCTTCTAACTCGGCGTGTAAATTAGCAAACTGATCGTCTTCACCTAAGAGTCCAGTTTCTAAATCGAATGACATATTATCTTCTGAACCTTCAGATTCATTGTCATTGAAGTACTGATTTTGAAACTCTTCTGCGCTCATTGTTTGGTCTTCTGACATATCATACCTTGCTGATTACATGGTCGTTGACTACATGTGGGTGAGTTAAATTGCTTGCTGTTAAAAATCGATTTATTCACTAGGCGTGTGAATGTAAACCTAGTCTTATATTATAGACATAAACGCTAGGCAGCGCCAACACTTGCGCTTTTGTGCCTATAGAAATAATGCGAAAGATAACAAACCTTTATAAGGTAATTGGGTCTTGAGCTGTATATACTCTCGTTAAGATATTACCCAACTGTAGTGAATACGTCAGCAGTTGACGTTTAGCAAGCATTAAGTGAAAAAAGATGTGTCTAAAGTTTGCGAAGCATCTAAAGTTTGCGCATAATAGCTGCATTAGCACAAACTACAAGTGATTTAACATGATGAAAATAAAACCTATTGTTACCGCGCTATCTATCGCTATTGTGAGCGCTAGTGCGATTGCCGCCACTACTGACAGTACTCGCACATTGCCAGTACGTACAGCCGACTCACTCGCCAAAAAAGTTAGCCTCGATGTGCAAGAAAATCGTAGCAACTCACTAGGTAGCGGTTCGTCAGCTGATAGTATGACGCAATTAATCGATTCAAAAAAAGACACAGAATCAGCCGCTGCAGATAATATGAGTGCTGTAGAGCTGACACGTAAAGATGAACAAGCTGATCGTAATGACGATATTACCGAAGGTCAAGCTGTTGCAGCGCCTAGCGATATATCATCGATCGATTCATCTGACCCACTCTCTTTCGAATTACCTGAGAGTGAAAAACGTCAAGATTTTAGCAACGATCCAACCATCAAAAATATCGAAAGTAAGAATGGTAAGAGATACACCACGCTTAACTTGTCAAACTATGCCAAACAAGTCAATGAGTCAGTTTGGTCGCCGAATATGAAAGTCAACTCAGCCATGACGATTAAGATGCAGGCGTTACTCGACTGGAACCATGCATCTCCTGGTCCTATCGATGGTGGCTGGGGTATGAATAGTAAGAAAGCCCTTACCAATTTTCAGAAGATGAAAGGTTTGTCAGCAACTGGCAAAATGGATCAAAAAACATGGAATGCCTTGATTAAAGACATTCCAGCCAACAAACCTGTATTGGTTACTTATACCTTGACGCAAGAAGATCTTAATACAAACTTTGCAACCACCCCTTCTGGCTCAGAAGCCAAGTCAAAAATGAAAGGGTTGTATTATCAAGACATCAAAGAGATGCTCGGCGAACGTTTCCACATGGATGTGCGCTACTTAGATAAGCTCAATAAAAACAAAACGTATAAAGTTGGTGAAACCATTACCGTACTGAACACTCGTGGCGAGCTAAACCAACGCATCAACCGTATCGTTGCCAATAAGGCAGACAAAACACTGTATGCCTATAACGGTGATAAGCTGGTCGCTACCTATCCGACCACCGTTGGTAGTGATGCTACACCGTCACCAAAAGGTACGTTTAAAATCATCAATAAGGTAAAAATGCCTTGGTATAAATCTACTGTCGGTAAAGGTGCCCAAAAGAAAGTTCATATGATTGCACCAGGACCAAATAACCCAGTAGGCGTCGTATGGATGGGACTGTCTAAACCTTCTTATGGTTTGCATGGTTCACCAGTACCTGAGGGCATCAGCCGCCAAGGCTCAGCAGGTTGTGTTCGTTTGACCAACTGGGATGTACTAGAGGTTTATGCCAATGTTGAAAACGGAGCCACTGTCGAGCTCAAATAGTTTTCCACCGTAATTACCAAAAAAGACCTTGATATATATCGAGGTCTTTTTTATGTCTAAATACAAAGTCATGTTGAACAGGCGCAAGCTTTCTTACGCTTCATAACCTTCTTCATTTCCAGTAATACTACTAATTTTTTTGGTAAAAAATAACCCTGCTGGGATAGAAAACACAATCCCAATGGCAACGGCTATTTGAATATGATGTATTTCATTAAAACCCGTTACTAAAGCGCCAATCATAAACATACCGACAGTTACCGTGGCTGCCATTGAATAGATGACAGAAAATAATGGCCAGTTCATAAGATACTCCTTACTTTTATTGTGGATATAATACATTTATACATTAATCCCATATTAAAAGTAAGTATTTAATATGACCCTAGATAGCAGCCATAAAAGATGAATAAAAAATAAACCCATGCTATTATTAAGGTTTTAATTTTTAGTGCTGCTAAGCTAGCAAAAACCACTTATGCAGTGGTTACCGCTCCACAAGCAATATATATCCTCAGCCACAAAAAACTCATACATCTTTATCTGTTTATCATTACAATAATAACTTTCTTTTATTCTTTAGAAAGCTACCTGCCATGACACCTTCTGAAAAAGACCCCATTAACGACTCTGTCATCTCAGAGGAAACACTAGACGATACTCATACGCCAAATGAACAAAATGTCTCGGTTAATGCTGCAGAGCCTAACTTAAATCATTCCGAAAACCTTGATGAGGATGAGAATGAATTCGGCGAAGATGTGTCAGGTGCCCAGCCACCTGAATCCAAAGTTGTCATAGAATCACTCAGCGAGGATGTAGCCGTGGCGTCTTTAGAGCCCTCTGACAACACTACACCTGAATCAGAGACATCTGATCTTGAAACTCAAACATCTACTGACAGTACAGACCTTAAATCACCACATGAGACCGATAATACAAGCAACACCTCAGAAACTACCAAAACCTCAGGAACTACCGAAAACTTAGAAAGCACCAAGTCAAATGAGCAAACCTCTCACGATGAGGCAGATGCTAAAATAACTGCTAAAACAGAAAATATCCATCATTTAGAAGAAGGCCAAGGTACCACCGATACACAACCTAATGACTCAGTAGCAGCCACAACGCCATTTTCTGATCGTAATGTAAACACAAACACGTCAGAAAACAAGATTGAAGAGAGTCAAAAAAAAGAAACAGTAGAAGATGATCTGGATCAAGAAAACGAGAGTAGCGAACAGGAAGAAGAGGTCAAAGAAGAAAAAGAAGCCAAACTTGAGTCTTATAAGCAATTTGTCGCTGAGCAATTTAGTAATCAAAAAGTAGACTACCCCGAAGTACGAGTCAGAATTGAAGCCAATGCACTGCCCAGCCGAATGTATTTCATTATGAATATACTTTCAGCCATTATTGCCAGTTATGGACTGGTGACCAACTCGGCAGCTGTCGTCATTGGAGCCATGCTCGTTGCTATGATGCTAGGCCCAATTACTGGCGTAGCATTGGCCATTATTGATCATCGTATGCCGCTACTGCGTAGGTCACTTATCACTATGCTAATAGGTGTATCGTTAGTCGTATTCGTCGGCTTTATCGTAGGATGGTTACACAAAGATCAGCCTTTGACGACAGAGATACTGTCGCGTACTCAGCCAACATCCATGGATTTAATGATTGCTCTAGCGGGTGGTACTGCAGGTGCCTATGCGATGGTATCACCGCACCTCTCGGTTGCCGTTGTGGGCGTAGCTGTTGCCACAGCATTGGTACCGCCGCTTGCAGCTAGTGGTATTTTATTTGCTAACGGTGAAGTACAGCTCGGGCTTGGTGCTTTTCTACTAGCAATCACCAACATTATTGCCATTCAATTTACCAATGCGCTTGTCTTATGGGTTTTAGGATTTCGTCGTTTGGTTGATGATGACTACAAATCCAACACCTACTTAACTTTTTTGCGGCGCAATGCCGTGACGTTAATATTGTTAGGCGTATTGGGCACTTACTTGTCAATCAACTTACAGAGCAATGCTAAACAGCAGAAGTTTGAGAGTGGTGTAAAAGAGTCTATTAATAGCTACTTTATTGATAAAGGTAATGTGCTGACCAATACACAATTTGATACCGTAGATGAACATCAAGTGGTACGAGCAGTCATCCGTGGTGAGACAACACCTAGCTCATACGATGTACGTCAGATTGAGTCTATTATTGCTCAAGATATGGCCAACAGTTTCCCTAACTATTTACCCATTAAACTACAGCTGCGCTACTTCCCAGTACAAGTCATAGAGTCCAATCCACTGGTAAAAGATAAGTTAGATGAAACCGATGCAGCGATTTTAGCCAATTAGGGCATGTCCTAATCAATAGCTATTTAACTGAGCTATAAATGGCTAAATGTACATAATAACCCTGCAGTTGTAACTCTTGTACCAAGAGCTTGGAGGTTTGTGCTAAAATCGCTTGCAAAATTATTTTTTCACCTATCCAACTCTATCCGTCAGTAAGGAGCCGCTGTGAGCCAGCCATTTCGCTCAGCCGATATTCGCCAAGCCTTTATCGATTTTTTTATAAGCAAGCAGCACACCCAAGTTTCATCATCTAGTCTGATTCCACACAACGACCCGACATTACTATTTACTAATGCCGGTATGAATCAGTTTAAAGAAACTTTTTTGGGTATGGAACCACGTGACTATACACGTGCTGTGACCTCGCAAAAATGTGTGCGTGCAGGCGGCAAGCACAACGATTTAGACAATGTTGGCTACACCGCGCGTCATCATACTTTTTTTGAAATGCTTGGTAACTTCTCGTTTGGTGATTATTTCAAGCAAGCGGGCATCGAATACATCTGGGAGTTTCTGACTTCAGATGAATGGCTAGCGATCGATAAAGACCGTTTATATGTCACTATTTATGAAACTGATGACGAAGCCTTTGATATCTGGAATAAAAACATCGGCATTCCAAGTGAACGCATCATTCGTATTGGTGATAATAAGGGTGCGCCTTACGCGTCAGACAATTTTTGGACGATGGGTGACACCGGTCCTTGTGGTCCTTGTACTGAAGTTTTTTATGACCATGGTGCCGATGTTGAAGGCGGCTTACCTGGCACACCTGAAGAAGATGGCGACCGCTTTATTGAGATTTGGAACTGTGTATTTATGCAGTTCAATCGTCAAAAGGACGGTACATTACTACCGCTGCCAGCACCAAGTGTCGATACAGGGATGGGGCTCGAGCGTATCAGTGCTATCATGCAGGGCGTTCATGGCAACTATGAGATAGATTTGTTTGTCCATTTGATGGATGCAGCAGCTGAGATTTTAGAGATTACCAATGAGCAGCAGTCATCGCTAAAAGTGATCGCTGATCACATTCGTGCCGTTGCATTTTTAATTGCTGAT
Organism: Psychrobacter sp. FME13; assembly: GCF_014861395.1. Lineage (GTDB taxonomy): Bacteria > Pseudomonadota > Gammaproteobacteria > Pseudomonadales > Moraxellaceae > Psychrobacter. Next base: position 12,472 of record NZ_RRYV01000052.1, read on the forward strand.
GGTGTCACGCCAAGTAACGAAGGCCGTGGTTATGTACTACGCCGTGTGATTCGCCGTGCAGTACGCCATGGTAACAAACTAGGTGCGGACAGTGAGTTTTTCTACAAGATGGTTGCGCCGCTAGTCGCTGAAATGGCAGTAGCCTACCCTGAGCTAAAAGATAAGCAAAGCATCATCGAAAACGCTATTCAAAAAGAAGAAGCACAGTTTGCCAAAACGCTCGCGCAAGGTTTGCGCTTGCTTGCCACTGAACTTGAAGGCTTACAAGATGGTGATACCTTATCTGGTGAAGCAGCTTTCAAGCTGTATGACACTTATGGCTTTCCGCTTGATTTGACCGCTGATATTACTCGTGAGCGTGGCATCGTGATTGACGAAGCTGAGTTCGATGAGCATATGCAAGCACAACGTGAACGCGCACGCGATGCCGGTAAATTCGATGTTGATTATAGCAGTGTTATTCAAGTAGAGACGCCGACGAGCTTTATTGGTTACGAGCAACTTGAAGAAACAGGCGTAACCATTGATGCGCTTTATCAAGATGGCAACCCAGCTGACAGCTTAGCAGAAGGAATGGAAGGTGTTGTGGTACTTGACCGTACACCCTTCTATGCCGAAGGTGGTGGTCAAGTTGGTGAATTGGGTGAGATTCGTACTGAATCAGGCGTCTTTGAAGTCCAAGACACCAAAAAATCTGGTCAAGCAATTATCCATCATGGTGTGGTCACCATGGGTGAGATTACGACCAAGCAAACAGCAGAGGCGCAAGTGCTCTCTAGCATTCGTGCTGCCAGTGCTAAAAACCACTCGGCCACTCACCTATTGCATGCCGCGCTAAGAGAAGTGTTGGGTGATACGGTATCGCAAAAAGGTTCACTGGTCTCAAGCGACGTACTACGTTTTGACTTTGCTTACGACAAGCCCGTTAGTCCTGCTGAAATCAGCCGTATCGAACACTTAGTCAATGAACAAATTCAAGCCAACACTCCTACTCGTATCGAGCACATGTCTATTGATGAAGCCATGAATCAAGGCGCGATGGCACTGTTTGGTGAAAAGTATGGTAGTGAAGTTCGTGTCCTTACCATGGGTACAGACAGCATCGTAGACGGTCAACGCAAGCCCTTCTCTATTGAGTTGTGCGGTGGCCTGCATGTACAGCGCACTGGTGATATTGGCGTACTAAAAATCACTAGCGAATCAGGTATTGCCGCTGGTATTCGCCGTATTGAAGCCGTCACTGGTATGAATGCGATCAAGAATATTCAGCAAGGTGAACAGCAATTGAGCGAGCTTGCCAGTCAGCTGAAAGTAAAACGCCCTGATGTGGCTCAGCGTGTACGCACCATGGCGGATAAGCAACGTGATCTAGAAAAACAACTAGAGCGCTTACAACAAAAAATAGCCAGCGCTCAAGCTGCTAACTTACTCGATGACGTGCAAACTATTGCAGATACGCCAGTACTTATCAGTACATTAAGCGGTATCGATGGCAAATCTATCCGTACCCTAATGGATGACATCAAGTCGAAACTTCCAGATAGTGTGATTGTATTGATTGGCGATAAAGATGATCAGCTTGCACTAGCAGCCAGTGTGGCTAAGTCTGTCACGACCAAAATCAAAGCAGGTGATATCATTCGTCACTTGGCAAGTGAACTGGGCGGTAAAGGTGGCGGTAAGCCTGACTATGCACAGGGGGGCGCACCAAAATCGGCCGATACTAACGCTGTTGTTAATGCCCTACCTGCTTGGATTGAAGCTCAGCTTGGCTAATACCGAATCTGATTATACTGCTACTTTATTTCACATATAGTCGATTGGTTATAATAGCTATAACCAATCGCCATACATCTTAACCGTACTGACGCTTAACGTTATGATGTAGATATGGTATAAAGGTCAACGTTTAAGCATATCGTTCATCTATTACCTACTAAGTACGACTAGTAAATAAACAGCATAGAGCGCAACTCTTATAATACGGCTTTATTTATGCAAGCATTGATTGAGCGTCATATTGACTCTCATTGATGATCACAAAGGGCCATTAATGAATAATAGGTAGATTTTTATGGCGTTAATAGTACAGAAATATGGCGGTACCTCGATGGGCAGTATCGACCGCATAAAAAACGTCGCCCAACGAGTCAAACGCTGGCATGACAATGGTCATCAAGTGGTTGTGGTGGTTTCTGCTATGAGTGGCGAAACCAACCGCCTGATTGATCTTGCACGCCAAATCAGCGCTCAGCCAGATCCCCGTGAATACGACCAAATGGTTTCAACAGGTGAGCAGGTTTCTATCTCTTTATTGGCCATGGCGATTAAAGATCTCGGCATTGGTGCTCGTTCATTCACAGGTCGCCAAGTAGCGATTAAAACGGATAATGCCCACAATAAAGCCCGTATCGAAAGCATCGATGATCAAAACATACGTGAGCAATTAGATGCTGGAAACATCGTCATCGTAGCCGGCTTTCAGGGCATTGATGCAGAAGGCAATGCCACCACATTAGGTCGAGGTGGCTCTGATACTACTGGTGTCGCTATTGCAGCGGCGCTAGGTGCTGATGAATGTCAAATCTATACCGATGTTGATGGTGTCTATACTACTGACCCTCGTGTCACCTCAAAAGCCAAAAAACTTGAAAAAATCACTTTTGAAGAAATGCTAGAAATGGCAAGTCTTGGCTCTAAAATTCTACAGATTCGTTCAGTAGAATTCGCTGGTAAATATGGTGTACCTTTGCGTGTACTATCTAGCTTTGATGAAAATAACGACGGTAGTTTTGACCAAGAATTTCAAAACAATGTCGGCACCCTAATTACGATAGACGAAGGAGACAGTATGGAACAGGCAATCATCTCAGGTATCGCTTTCAACCGAGACGAAGCAAAAATTGTAGTGCGCGGTGTACCTGATCATCCTGGTATTGCCTCTGCTATCTTGAGCCCTATTGGACGTGCCAATATCGAAATCGATATGATCGTACAAAACCTTTCGGATAATGGTACAACTGACTTTACCTTCACTGTTAATCGTACTGACTTAGACAAAACACTAAAAGTGCTCAATGACGAAGTCAAAGACGAAATTGGTGCCAAAGAAATTTTGGGCAATAGCGAAGTTGTCAAAGTTTCATTGGTTGGTGTTGGCATGCGCTCACATGCAGGCGTTGCTAGTCTGATGTTCCAGACACTTGCTGAAAACAACATCAATATCCAAATGATATCGACCAGCGAAATTAAAGTATCAGTACTAATTCAAGATCAACATTTAGAAAAAGCTGTTAAATCATTACATACAGCATTTGGTCTTGATCGTGAAGATGGCGAAAGTAAGATCGCTGGGTTATAATAGTTTCTGATAATCTTGATCCCTAGTTGTATAGCTGGGCTATCATTTTTATTAAAATATAAATTTAGCTATCACATATTTGTTATTCATAGCATTCAATAATTTTTGATTAAATAGGGTCTTTTTAGATCCTATTTTTATTATTGCTAGGCTTAGTAGTTAACTAATAGTTTTGTGAAAACTCGTGACAGTATCTGTTATGCCCCCTATAATGGGCTTTCATTTGGGCTAAATGAATCTACCTATCATTACCGTCATTGGTACAACGTTTAAATATTATCGTTATACCAACATACGACATATTCAGTACGACGGTGATGTCCTGCAATTGAGAAGTAATATAATGAGTAATAACCTGTCAATGCGACATAAGGAGTGTGACGCATGTTAATTTTGACACGCCGTGTAGGTGAAACGCTAATGATTGGTGACGAGGTCAGTGTGACTGTCCTAGGTGTCAAAGGTAATCAAGTACGTATCGGTGTAAATGCACCTAAAGATATTGCCGTACACCGCGAAGAGATTTATCAACGTATTCAGCATGAGCGCTCTGTACAGTCGCAAATGCAGCATCTAGAGCAAGGTAATTTTGCGCCTTCTTTTGATGATGAAGATTACTTTAATCGCTAAGCTGTCATGCTTAATCATTGAGCGTATGAAAGCATTGTGTTTTTATAAATATCATATATAGATATTTTATATAAAAACTGTATTTTTTTAATCTGCTCTGAGGTCATTTATTTATGAGTATTCGCCAATCAGATATATCGGCTCTACTTAATGGTTTGAATAAGAAAGCCATTGGATTCAATGATGTCATCAGTTTTATTGATGATTTTTATCGCTATGCGCCTGCCCCTTTTGTTAATGGTATGGTCCATAATGCAGCTGGTGAAAATGAAGGCAGTGCCAAGATTTTTGGTTTTGCTAAACACCATGGTCTTGATCAATTGGATACGCTAAAACTATTCGGCGAGCACTACGCCAAAGTTCAAGCAACACCTAACGGTACCGATCATGCCAATATTCGCAACTTTTTGCATTGGGGTTGGCAAGGTTTTTTGATGCAAAAAAACCCATTGACACCACGTCCTAGCGTTGATACTACTGCACTTTAATGACCCATCAGATAATAAAAAAGCCACGCTACATATAGCGTGGCTTTTTTATTGCGGCTTACCATAATAGATGCTTATTTATTATGAAACTTAACAGGTTGCACCGCACCTTTAGGATTAGGCATATTTGGGTAATGATGCTCATGCTCGACATCACACTCTTCTCCAACGATAGAACCATCTTCTTTTACTGGTTTATGAATATAGCCTGTACGTTCAGCAGGCTGTAGATGTTCATGCTCCCAGACCATCACTGCTTGCATGCAAGTGTCGCGCTGTTCAGGCGTCAATTTTCGACCATCAGGCCATTTACCCAACTCAATTGCCACACGAAATTTATCAACCACTTCTGGCGTCAAACTTGTCAATATCGTTTGTTTGTCCATCTTAACTACTCTCCACTACTACTTTTTGTTATGTTCTTTATATAAACTTCTCGCTTATTCATCATCCATAATATCATCATCGACATCCAGACTGAACTCTTCGGCATGGACGTTCCAGTGTAGCTTTGTACGACAAGCTTCATAAAAATCAAACCCTGGTGGATGCAATAGCGTGAGCTTGTCAGGATGTTTACGGATATAGAGACGCTGTTCTTGCTCAAGTGGTACACTTGGCTTACCATCTGCACTAACCATCGGCTGAGTGCGATTGTCTTCGTGAATACGAATACACACCTCACTATTACCACTCACCACAATTGGGCGACTGGACAAGGTATGTGGATGCATAGGCACTAGGCAAATGGCATCCATACTTGGGTGAATAATAGGGCCGCCACCAGACAATGCGTAGGCTGTTGAACCTGTAGGCGTTGCCGCTATCAAACCATCACTATGCTGTCTATATACATCCTGACCATCAATTTTCATCTGAAAATCAATCATATGTACTGATTTACCAGCATGTAATACCACATCATTGAGCGCCATGTCTTCATGGATAATCTTACGCCCTTCTCGTATTTCCATAGTCAATAGAAACCGATGATCAAGTTGATAATCACCCATTAGTACTTGACGTAGCTTAAAGGCAGCCTCATCAGGTTTTACATCTGCCAAAAACCCAAGCCGACCACGGTTTACACCTAATACAGGAACACGGTAACGTGCCAATGCTTCAGCGGCATGTAATATCGAGCCATCACCACCAACGACAATGACCAAATCACAAATTTCACCTATCAAGCTACGCTTGACGATTTTGACTTTTTCAATCTCAGTCAGATTCAGAGTAGGTAAATTGGCTGTTTTCACATCCATAATCAATGTGAGATTCATATCATTGATGGTTTGAGCAATCTGTACCAAACTTTGAGTGACACTGCGTTTTCCTGCACGGCCCATCAAACCAATACGCCTAAAAGCAGGGTTTTTGATAGCGTGGAACAGCTCTGATTCATGTAAGTGTGGCAATCTTTCGGACGGCGCTGAGTTTTCCATAAAACGACTCGGTATAACGGTAAAATACTAAGCAATGATAGCGATAAAATAGCGCTTAGACTAGCATGTTTATAAATTATCGTTGTTAACTGTCGTAAGCGGCCCCATATAAGATCTATTATACGTTACTCTTAGACGTGTTTGTTTAGCGATATAGACCGCTCTATTATAACTCAATAGTCACCTTCAAAGTGTTACTAGCCCTGATGGCTGTCACGTAAACACAGTTGACAATAATGGCGGTTTTGCTAGAGTAACGGTTATCTAAATTATTTATATTTTATTATTAAGGACATATATATGGCCAATCCTATTGTCAGTCGTGCAGAACTTGCGATCGGCGGTAATCCAATGACGGTCAAAGGTGTAATCCAAAAGACCAGTCTATTACTTGGGCTATCAGCCATCACTGGTGTGGGTTTTTTCTTTTACGCTCTCATGGCAGGTCTATCACAAGGTTTTATTATGGGAGCAGCTTTCGGTAGCATGATTGCTGCATTCGTTCTAGCTCTTTTCATCACTTTTAAGCCACAAAAAGCCAAGACTTTGGCTGTACCTTATGCACTACTAGAAGGTATATTTCTAGGTGGTGTATCACTGTTTTTTATGAGAATGTACCCAAGCGTGCCAGTGACTGCAATGTGTGCAACTTTTGTCACCGCAGCCGTTATGCTAGGACTCTATCGTTCGGGTTTAGTCAAGGTGACTGAAAAGTTCCGCTCGATCGTGACCTCAGCGGTTATCGCTATTATGCTAGTTTATGTAGCACAGTGGGTGCTTTCTTTAGCGTTTGGTTCAAGCCTACCTTTCTTATTTGAAGGTGGCGTAATCGCTATTGGATTTAGCTTGTTTGTCATCGTTATTGCCTCTTTTACACTGCTGTTGGATTTCGATAATATCGATCGCGGTGTAGCAATGGGTATATCAGAAGACTACGAATGGTTATTCAGCATTGGTATACTTGCCACGCTAGTATGGATGTACGTTGAATTTATGCGCCTCTTAAGTTATCTACAAGACTAATCTACAGATTCTGTCTGATACTAAGCTAAAAAACCGCCTTTGATTAAGGGCGGTTTTTTTGTGGGTTCAAGAAAATTCTGATTTATAGCTAAGAGTACGATGACATTTGCAAAAATATACTCATTAAATGAAGTAAGGGGAATAATTGTTTTTGATTTGAAAATAGGCAGTAGAATCAATAACAGCTCTACTGCCTTTAATTTCATTCTCTCACGACACGACTCTTTCATTTAGACTCATATCAATATAAAGCTATATAACAAGAGAGCTCTCGATAACAGAGCTCATAATATCTTGATTGAGTTGTGAAACATCGTGGGTAGCTATCGTAGCAATTATTTCATTAACATTTTCTTTATCAAGAACTCTTCCATCATCAAATTTTATTTCGTCCAACTGATAACTTTGATTAGAAAACCAGTTCTGTATAACTAGCGAATCATCATCTAAGAAATCTATTGTGAGGTTTGTACTATCTTTAGCTTGTAGTGGCATAATTAAATTGGACAACTGCTAAGAGGCTATACTAACCCAAAGAA
>NZ_RRYV01000053.1 GCF_014861395.1 Psychrobacter sp. FME13
CGTCTATGGGCATCTCACAACTCCATTGTATTCTTGGTCGAAAACAATAGATTAGTGAGGTGCTCTTCTTTTTTCAATCACTTTCGAAGTTGAGAGTGGGGTGTTATATTGTTAATATGAAACGAACTCAGTGCCCAACTATACGCCGTACTGCTCACGATAGTGCTGCATTTTTGCCAGCTGGGTCGCATCTTTATATTGACTATTGTCATCTGCTAAATAACTGATTAAATCATCAATATCGACAAGTGCACGTACTGGCACTTCTAATGTTGAGGCCAGCTCTTGAATGGCAGAATGATCGCTTTGGCCTTTTTCTTTACGATCAAGCGCAACGATAATACCTGCAACGCTCGCACCCGCTTGTTCTAAAATCTCAACGACTTCACGCATTGCCGTGCCAGCTGTAATGACATCATCAAGCACCCAAACCGCTTTGCCACTGACATCAGCACCTACCAAATTACCACCTTCGCCATGGGTTTTGGCCTCTTTGCGGTTATAACCCCATTTAGCATTGATACCATGATGCAACCACAATGCTTGTGCCGTTGCAGCCACAAAAGGAATGCCTTTGTACGCAGCACCAAAGATGACCAACTCTTGCACATCTGCGCCGTTATTTGCCTCAGCCACTTGCGCTGCCAATGCATCAGCATAGCCACGTGCTAATAACGATAACATCTCACCGCTAGCAAGCAAACCGGCATTAAAAAAATACGGACTGATACGACCAGACTTGAGGACAAACTCACCAAATTTGAGAGCTTGATTGTCTAAAGCCAATTGAATAAATTGATGAGAGGAGAAAGAAGGGTTTTGAGCGTTAGGTACTGAAACATTAAGCATAGAGAGGTTCCTATTGACAAAAATAAGGGCAAAAAACTGGCAGTATTGTACGCATTATTAGTCAGCTTGACCAACCATTAACTTAACCAGCCATTGATATCGTAGTCTTGCATATTGGGATAACGAGTCAGCAAACCGCTGCGTGATGAGAGGTTAAAGTAACATTGTCCGTCATGACTCACTTGTATCTCCCAGCCCAAATGATAAGCAGCAACAATAATATGTCCTGAAAAAACTCGTATCTGACGATACACATGACGCTGTGATGGCTCACAAATCACCTGACTGAGCAGGTAGCTGCGTATATGCTGACAAATTTGCGCCGCACTATAGCTGTGGTTGATGCTTTTACGCGTACTACATTGTTTTAAAACATGCAAAGCAGCACTACACGCCATGATATCAGTAGCCAGACTACCCTTGCCTGTCTCAAACTGCTGCGGCTGCAAAATCACTTGCCAATCATCTGCATAAAGACTATTTAGTAGCTCATCGGGATTATAACGTTTGGTCAATGCACGTAGCGATGCGCCGTTATTTTCGACATTAGTATTATTCAGCTCAGAATTTGATGAACTATCAACAAGTGAAAAACCATAACGCTGCAGCTTTGGATAAGCATGAAGCGCTTTCTGAATATCTGACATATCTAACAATATCATGTCAGTTAGAGGTACTAATAATGGCTGCTCGCTATGATTATGATAAAAACTGTCTGGAAACTCAGCCAAATTAGCGGCACGCAGCAGCGACAAGTGATCCCTCAAGTCTTCTGAAGCAATTAATGCCCATTTAGATAAATTGTCTTTGTTACGCTGAGAAAAACGCGCCGCATTACCGTATAACCGGCGGAGCTGACCATTAAGACGACGTGTAGGCTCTGGAATATCAGTCAAAGGCCTTGCAGGGTCAAGTGGTGATTGCTTTGGATCAAAGTTAGGGTGCACGATAGCTGGTCGCTTACTATCAGAAAAAATAGGCGATTGCTCAGCGTTGCCTTCTGCAAGCTTACCGCCTACCGCCGTCATATCAGTAGTAGCTAAGCGATTATCAGAAGTAGAAGGCTGGGTCATGAAATCTCCATAGATTACGAAATATAAAACAAATAAGGCAAATCAGGTCCAACGGTCATCTTATACCATCCACAAAATTTGGAGTAGCGAGAAACATAAGCGCTAGTACCACACATTGTCATCTAAACAAGCTTGGACACGATGATGCTTACTTTTTTGGTATAGCATTATGCTTGATGACGCAAAATATCACGGTAACCTACTTGCCAATCAGGATAATCCAGCCAAGCTAATGGAATATTGCTATGCAAGCGTTTTCCCGTAACTGCTGTTTTTTCATCGTCAATCATAGGTGATGTCTCACCTACTTGTTGACTTAACCAAACGCCTAACTCCAATGTGGTGACGGGCGCATAGTCAGTGGCTAAATAGATTGGTTGTGGCACCTCTATCGTCATTACTTTTGCAATAATATTAATCAAATCACGATCCATGATTCGGTTGCTCCAATGTGCCTCAGCCACTGGCTCTTTATGTTTCTCTTTGGCTTTACGTAGGCGCATTAAGCGTGCTCGGCCATAAATACCACTAGGACGAATAATAATGGCTTTATGACCAAATCCTTGTTGCAATGCTTGTTCCGCTTGCAATATCACTCTTGAGGCTTCACGCTCAGGAGTAAGTGGCTTAGTATCTACATCGATCCACTCGCCATCATTTTGTCCATAAACACCTGTTGAGGAGATAAAAACAACACGCGACAGATTGGGCAGCTGAGGTTCAAGCGTTGCCAAATGCTGACAAATAGCAAGGTAGCTATCGTGATAACCGCTGGCCGAATACTCATCAGGAGTCACAATAATGGCAATATGAGTGAAGTCTTGCAACTGCTGACTGGTCAAACTCAACGCATCCTCTTGCATAAACTGTACTGTGTCATCTAGCTCATAATTATACCGTTCACCACGAGCCAGTCCTGTGACATTCAAACCGTCCTGTGCAAGCTTATTGGTAACTGGCAAACCAATATCACCTTGACCTATAATCAGTAAATTTTGCTTACCCATCATATACCCCTTATTTAGCAAAACGTCTGATGATAATACCAATAGTCACACTCAAAAAATACTAGACCCTGTCCTCATTTTGAAAACCATTATAAAAGCCACTAAACTCTAAAAATAACGCCTATATGACAGCTGTATGTCTTCATTGGCATCGATACGGTCTTGCCACTCATAGTTGGCATTGATACGTAGCGCCTGTTTTTTATCGATATCGTATTGCAGACCGATTGTCGAAATCGGCTGCCAATAGTGATCTCGTACGTCAGACACGCCGCTATTGCCATGATACCAATATGGTAGTTGCAATTCAGCCTGTGCACGTAACTGATTGTTAACCTGATAACGGCAACCTGCATTCACACCTGCGCCGATACGAACGCCTTTACTAATACCGCGACCTGCCTGCGTCGTCCCTGATAAAAAAGCATAGCACAACTGCGATGGCATCTCGCCAGTACCCACATTCGGAGTTCCAAAGGCCCAAGACCAGCCCGACTCATAGCCCACACTACCTACTAGATGATCGGTACCATCCTTCTGCGAGCCATCATTGATGCGTGTCGCCTCGATACTTGCACCCCACGATTTTCCTGTCTTAGCAGAATTAACGGGATTAAAAGAACGACCGCGAATTAACGTGGCATTTTGCAAGACGATATTTTTTGGCTGATTGTCTTTATCACTGTCCGTGTCATATAGACGTAAGGTCGCAGCCAAGCCTTCTAAATTAAAAAACTGTGGATACCCTGAAGTGGAGTCTAGGGTGTCATGGAAGCCAGCTCTCACCCCAAGATCAATATAATCGTTATCACTGCGCTGCCCTATAGCAATACGGCTCAGGTTTAAGGGATGACGATCCACTGGATTATTATCCGAAACAGCGATACGCCGCTGCTGCAATGTCTGACCATCGGCTAATATACTTGAGATAGGATTGAGCTGCGCAGATTTAATCTCGTTTATAGTCTGTTCTGCACTATTATGGTAGCCCAGTTGCTTACGTTGCTGCTTGCTCTCATTAAGCTGTGATTGGCGTAAGGTACTATCTGCTGGCGTGTAAATAGTACTGGCGAGCAAGCCCTCTTTATCAAGTAACTGCACCACATCCGAGGGAACGACGGCATACTGTAATCGACTTAATAAATGCTGCTGCGGGCGCACCACATCAATTAAGCGCAACACTTCAGACGCGCAATTATCTGTGGTGAAATAATAGGGTAGCTTCAAATCTTTGGTTTCCCAAACGTGCAACATAATTTGCTGAACTTCGCTCGGTGTCAGATCCAGCTGATAGGTCCACGTATCGCGCTCATCTCCTTGTAGATAATTAGCGAGCTTTTCAGGATAAGGGTCAATCTCAATAAGGCTATCATAAGCACCGATCACTGACTTGACAGAGTATGCCGGAAAGCTATCCTCAGGATTGCCATCTACCGTATAATTCAGCGCATAAGCGTGCTGGATTTGATTGGGATCGGCCGCGCTTTCTTTTGAGTCGATACGCAGCAGAGTATGAGCAAACGCTGAGAGCGGATTGTCTAAATACTCCTGTGCGAACATGAGGGACAGCTGCTCAGGTGCAATCGTTTGCATCCACTCATCTAGCTCTGGACAATCAACTTGTAGCGCTGGGTCGTCGATATTCAAGGTATCAGTTAGCCATTGTACTCGCGCAGGAAAACGGCACAGTACCGAGTTGCTATTGTTAACAGTCATCGCTGTTTCATTTGCAAGCGCAACGAGCATGGCATCAAGTTCCGCTGCTGAATCGCTGCGACCATTTTTACTTAAGAAAAAATCAGCATCATCAACCATGCTCGTTTGTTTTTTCTTACCAATTAACTTCTTTTGATCATCAAAGAAATACAATAACCGTCGCCAAGTTGTATGCTGTGCTAGATTCTTTGTTTCTGCCTGTTTGCGCCACACAGCTAGCAACGATTGGGTATTACCGTCTTTTTTACCTAGCATCGTTTGTGTACTTTGAACGTTTGCTTCAGCACCATTATATGGTGCGTTATTGCTAGGTGCGGTATCACTATTTATTGTCGTTTGTGGCTTATCTGCCAGCTCTCCTGTGGTAACTAGCAGTTCTGGCGTTGGCAAAAAAGCTTGTGCTTGTATAGAAAATAGTAATCCAGTGATAGCAAATGACAAACAAGCTCGTTGGCAAGTTGCTGTTAAGGTACAATCAACAGATAGAAAAGCGGGCTGTTTAGACATAGGATAAAACCTCAGATGTTATTATTCATACGCCGATTGCGTGATTAAGAATTGGAAAGTAATGCCTGCTGAGTCGTCAAATCAAATAACTTAAAAAGCCATATTCGCTTTAGACCGCTTAAGCATCCACGTCACTTTTGCTATTATTTTATAAAAAAGTGATCACAATAAATCATCTATAGCACATCTATTAGGGCGTGCCTAGAACTGCCTGAGCGATCAGCAGTGCCGACTTGTGAATGATCAACACGCCTTAGTACTATTATAAAAGAGAATATCATGACCACAGCAGCATCAATGACTATCAAAGACGGCTTACTATCTGCAGCCACATGGCTTGCGTCACCAAATAAAAATATGAGACCGACAGATATCAGTATCGACACTATTGTCATTCATAATATTAGCTTGCCACCCAATGATTTTGGCGCATGTAACTCTGATGGCATACCCTATGTAAAGGCGTTGTTTACCAATCAACTGGACTGGAATGCCCATCCTTATTTTAAATCAATCGAAGGGGCGGAAGTTTCAGCGCATCTATTTATTGAGCGCGATGGAACCATTACTCAGTTTGTAAACTTTAACGAACGCGCTTGGCATGCGGGTCGATCAAGCTATTTAGGTCGACCTGAATGTAATAATTATAGCATTGGCATCGAGCTTGAAGGGTCAGATTTTATGCCTTTCACTCAAGAGCAATACGATACGCTAGCACCAGTTATCGCAGCTATATATGATGCTTACCCCAAAACACGTCGTCATGTGACAGGCCATAGCGATATCGCACCAGGCCGCAAAACCGATCCCGGTGATTTTTTTGAATGGCCAAAGCTGCGTGAGATGGTCGCCCATAGCCTAATTGATAGCAAACTCTAAGTTATATTCCACACTCAATCCATTTATCTCGATTATGAAAATGCTATAATTCGTCAATTTTTTGACACCAGTAAGTCAGCAAACAACTTAGCAAAATAGGTTCTCATGGCAAAAAGTCGGTTATTTCGTTCAACTATGGTGGTCAGCAGTATGACCATGTTGTCTCGTATTTTAGGTCTAGTACGCGATATCGTATTGTTGGGTGCCTTTGGCGCTGGTGGTTTGATGGATGCTTTTTTGGTCGCCTTTAAGATACCGAACTTTTTACGCCGGCTGTTTGCAGAAGGTGCCTTCAGTCAGGCCTTCGTCCCTGTACTATCCGAATATAAAGAAAAATATAGCCTACAGCAGGTACAGATTTTAGTTAGCCGCACATCAGGTGCACTATTAATGGCTCTGTCCATGCTGACGGTAGTGGTTATCTTAATTGCACCTTGGGTCGTAACCTTGTTTGCGCCAGGCTTTGCGGATCAACCAGATAAGTTTGCGATTACGACTGAACTGCTGCGTCTGACTTTTCCTTATTTACTGTTCATTTCTATGACCGCTTTTGCGAGTGGCATATTACAAAGCTACGGACGTTTTGCGGCACCAGCGTTTGCCCCTGTGTTATTAAACTTGTGCATGATTGGCGGTGCGCTGATTTTTGCGCCTATGTTTGATACCCCTATCATGGCGCTCGGCTATGCGGTTGCTATCGCAGGTTTGCTCCAGTTTTTGATACAACTGCCGCAGCTATGGCAACAAAAGCTACTAGTTGCACCAAAGATAGACTTTCAGCATGAAGGTGTTCGCCGTATTTTAAAGCTTATGCTACCTGCTATCTTTGGTGTCTCTGTCACGCAGATTAATTTATTGCTCAACACTGTGTTTGCGTCATTAATGATTGGCGGTTCGGTGTCTTGGCTCTATGCTGCAGAGCGTATGAGTGAGTTACCGCTAGGGTTAATCGGGGTGGCGATAGGCACGGTTATCTTGCCAAGCTTGTCGAAAAGCGAGGCTCAAAAAGACGATGTAAGTTTTAAAAAGACCCTTGATTGGGCAGCACGCTTGATTATATTGGTTGGACTTCCAGCAGCAGCTGCCTTGTTTATGCTAGCAGATGTACTTATGCAGTCCTTATTCATGCGTGGTGAATTTACTTTACAGGATTCACAGATGAGTGCGCTGGCGCTACGGAGTATGGCAGGCGGTATCTTAGGGTTTATGTTAATCAAGATATTTGCACCTGCCTTTTTTGCGCGTCAAGACACCAAAACACCGGTGAAAATCGGTATTATTTCCGTGTTTGCCAACATGATTTTTAGTATTATTTTTATCAGTATCTTTTACTTTTTAGAGATACCGCTACATGGTGGTCTAGCATTGGCGACAACTGGTGCCGCATTTGTAAATGCAGGCTTACTGTATTACTTCTTACATAAGCGTGATATCTTCCGCTTTGGTAGCCACTGGAAAAAACTGTTTGCTCAGTTTGTAATGTCTACCAGTGCCATGGTTGGTATGCTTTATGTCATGCTACCCTACTTCCCTACCAATGATGCTCAGTGGAAACGCATAGTAGCTCTACTGATTATGTGTGCAGTAGGCGCGCTGGTTTATGGTGTGGTATTACTGGCCACAGGCTTCCGTCCTCGTCAGCTAAAGCACGGATAGACAGAGATAGAGCAGGTTTTCACTTACCAAACCAAAACAAGCTTGGTATGAGAGTTGACAATATACAATGCAAATAATTGCCATAATAGACAGTTAATCAATATTGAGGCTTAACAATGACTACTAGACAGCTAACCTTCCAACGTTTGCCACTCCTACTTGCCACAGGTCTGCTGAGCACTGGGTTGCTTTTGAGCGGTTGTAGCAAGGATGTAGATGCCGAGACAACAACCGATACCACAGAAACAGCGGATACTAGTAATGACACTGATACTAACAATGAAGCTAAAAGTGAGAGCGAACAAGCAGTTGACGGGACGCCAGATGCCACTGAGCAAAAAAGCCTACTAACCAATGATACCGAAACTGGCACACCAGAAGATACGGTTAAAAAATCACTAGACAGTCTGTATTACGGCGATGCGAAAGAAGCTGCTGGATACTACAAAGTAGACATGGAAAACTTCGCAGAAGAGCTCGCCAAGACCCAATACTCTTTCCAACAAACCGTCGATAGTGTCACCATCATTGATACTCAATACAATGATGATAAAACACGTGCTACCATCACTGGCGAGATATTGTTAAAAGGACAGAGTGAGCCGGCACCCTTGAGCTATGAGTTACAGAAAATAGAAGGACAATGGAAAATTTTAGGGTAAAGCACCACAGTGCCCGTCATTGATAAAATACTATCAATCTACTGTGGCGTTATCTCAGAAGTTTCAGTCTGACGACACAGCCTTACCTAGCATAACCACATCGGCTATAAAGCCCTCCATATCACAAACCTTTGGCATATAACCCCATTGCTCAAAACCAAGCTTACGGAATAGCCCTAAGCTTGGCTGATTATGGGCAAAAATAAGTGCAATGATGTTATGAATATCTAAATCTGCTGCTTGTGTGAGCATCCAGCGTGTCAATGAGCTGCCCAGTCCTTTTCCATGAAAGTCTTGATGCAAATAAATACTAATCTCAGTGCTAATATGGTAAGCCGTACGTGCATAAAGATCACTAAAACTGCCCCATGCCACTATCGGCGAACTCTCAGTCAGGTCATTACTTTCGCCAGTTTTGGTCACTGATCGAACGACATAAATAGGTCGTGTGGCACTATTTATATGTTCGTTAAACCAATCTTCACGTTCTGCACAGGTCACTGTTGCCAGATCAGCTGTTGCTTGTTTACCCGCAATACTCTGATTATAAATCGCCAAAATCTCTGGCAAGTCTTTTTCACTTGCACGCTGTACCGTAAATTTGTCAGTGAGGTTGTATTTAAGCAAGAGAGACGGCACAGCATCGAAGTCAACATCAGACATAAGGGCTCCATATTTATTTGATAGCATGACAGATAAAGGTTTTTAATGGTTTATTTCTAACGATAGCCATCAAAGAAAAGCAAGTATAAACCACCACATTCTTTTAAAATTATGGAACTGACAACGTTATACTTAAATTATGAGTAGACTATAGGATGTTAGTATAGCCATTTTACTTTATAATGACTGATTTTAGACACATCGATTTTTAGTATGGTGTGTTTTTCTTTTTTTATCGGGTCTTATCTATCATAGCTGAAAATTTATGAACACCTATTTTCTTGAGCAACTGATTGCATCGCCAAATATTTTGCCTGCAAATATTAGCCCAGTAGACCTAGCACCCTGTGTGTTGACTATCGGTAACTTTGATGGCGTCCATTTAGGACATCAAGCGATGCTTGCACAAGTCCAAAAAATCGCACAGACAAAAAACCTTGGCTCTGCTGTCATGATATTTGAGCCACAACCTCGTGAATTTTTTGCGCCAGACAAAGCACCTGCACGTTTGACCACTCTCGCTGAAAAACAAGCATTGCTAGCAGAATACGGTGTAGAAACTTTGATAGTGGCAGGATTCGATACAGAATTTCGCTCGCTATCAGCACAAGCCTTTGCAGACATTTTGGCACTGCGTCTAAACGTACAAGCATTAGTGTTGGGCGATGACTTTAAGTTTGGTCATGACCGTACAGGTGATAGCCAGTTTTTACGCAACTATGGCTTAGATGTGACTAATTTACATACGATCACTGACAGTAGTGATGAAGCGGCTCGCATTAGCTCAACTCGTGTGCGTGATTTATTGTTGGCAGGTGATATTCAAGCAGCCAACCGACTACTTGGTCGTGAATATGCAATTACAGGAGTGGTTGTCCGCGGTGATCAGATAGGTCGAACGATAGACTTCCCTACCGCAAATATTGATTTGCAGCGAATAAAGCCTGCTTTACATGGTATTTTTGCAGTCGATGTGGTGAGTCTTGATAATGATGGTAATGTAATAGCGGATGGCTTGACGTTATCTGCCATTAATGGTCAAACGGGTATAGCAGGATTGCGTGCTAATAGTTTATTTGGTACAGCCAATATAGGCACTAGACCCTCTGTAGATAAAAAGCAGAATTGGCGCTTAGAGGTTCATTTCCCAGAGCTACAAGCGGATTTATATGGCTTAACTTTACAAGTCCGATTTTTGCATTACCTGCATGGTGAACGCCGTTATGATGGCTTAGAGGCATTGAAGACTGGTATTCATAATGATGTAAGAGAATTGATCGAGTGGCGAGCCAATCAACCAACTCATTAGAGCAAATATCTACAGCATAAAAAAACCCACAACATAAATATTTGTGGGTTTTTCATAAGATACGATTGCTTTCTTAGCTAGGCATCTGGATGCATACGTACATTTAGCTCATCAATAACTTCTACCCATTCCGCATCTTTTTGCCATTCTTCTTGCAAAAACATACGCTGAGTATCAGTCCAAACACTAGATTCTATCAATTTCTCGTTTTTTGGCAATTGATGCTTTTCGATAAAACTATTAATTGCTTCATCTGAGCTATCAAGTCCTAACTGTTCAAACAACTCATTCATAGTGTATTCAGGTTCGCCTAACATTGTTATTCTCCTTTTTAGTTATCAGTATAAACTCTGGTTTATATTTTGGCTTAACACCTTTATTGTAGCAAGTGGTTTTTCAAACACTGTTATCCAATGTTAATGCTTATGTTAATGTTGTTAAACCATAAAAAAGCCCTCACATTTAAGAGGGCTTTTTTAACTAAAAACGAATAATGCTAGATACTAACTTATGGTAGTAAGTGTGCTACTGCATCACGCTCTTCGCTAAGCTCTTGCTCAGTGACAGCCATTTTCTCTTTTGAGAAATCAGATGACACATCAACGCCGTCTACGATAGACCAGTCGCCGTTCACACAAGTGCATGGGAATGAGTAAATTAAACCTTCAGAGATACCGTATTCACCGTTTGAGTAAACACCCATTGATACCCAATCGTTTTCATCAGTACCAAGTGCCCACGTACGCATGTGTGCGATAGCAGCGTTAGCTGCAGATGCAGCAGATGATGCACCACGTGCTTTAATGATTGCCGCACCGCGTTGTTGTACTTCTGGGATATAAGTACCTTCGTACCAAGTACGATCAACCAAGTCTAATGCTGGTTTGCCATTAACAGTGCAAGCGGTTAGATCAGGATACTGAGTTGATGAATGGTTACCCCAGATGATCATGTTTTTCACGTCATTTACAGTGCTGTCAGTTTTGCCAGCCAACTGTGCCATAGCACGGTTGTGGTCCAAACGAGTCATTGCTGTAAAGTTACGTGGATCAAGATCTGGTGCATTACGTTGAGCGATTAGCGCGTTTGTGTTGGCAGGGTTACCTACAACCAATACTTTAACATCACGGCTTGCTACGTCGTTTAATGCTTTACCTTGCGCTGAGAAAATTGCAGCGTTGGCTTCTAGCAAATCTTTACGTTCCATACCTGGGCCACGAGGGCGAGCACCAACTAACAAAGCGTAATCGATATCTTTGAATGCAACGTTTGCATCATCAGTTTGAACGATGCCCGCTAATAATGGGAATGCACAGTCTTCTAATTCCATAACCACACCCTTTAGGGCGTCAAGTGCTGGAGTGATTTCAAGCAACTGCAAAATAACTGGCTGATCTTTACCTAGCATTTCACCAGAGGCAATACGGAATAGCATCGCATAACTGATGTTACCAGCGGCACCGGTAACGGCAACACGTAAAGGCTGTTTCATTGACATTGAATACTCCCTATTTGATTATTAGATAACTCATGATTCTAATTGATAGTTGTAATTAGTGATTATCATTTTAGATATCGACTTGTTTGCTGCTGATGCTTAATAGCAGCTATAAACCGAGAGCTAGTGTAGCACTTCGTTTACTGAATCGTCTAGCAGCAATATCCACCTTACTCAGCACTATATTGTTACATTTTATACAAATGAATTTATTAAAAATACTCAGCGACCACCTGAAATAATAAATTTACTGCCACAACTATCTACCATGTTATGACAACGACCAAAATCAGCACCGTCATAACAAACATCAATCTCAGTTAATATGGACTGTTTTCGGCTACCTGCTTGACAAATAAGATCAACACTAGCCGATGACATGCCTTTATTAAGGCGTGTCATTTGACTGAGAAATCGCGACTTAGAAACCGTATAACTGTTGCCAGTATTGAGCTCATTCGGTAACTTCAATGCGCCAGCATAGTTAGTGATCTGCCGAAAATAGCTACTAGCACTGAGTGGGCTACACACACCAAACCGCTGCCATACTTGGCTGCGTACAGTGGTGTCAGGCATGATGCGGTTAACAACCTTTAACTGCAATGGTGTCAAACGAGGCTCGCTACCACGACCACAACGCTCACCATACCCCATGTCCAAGCCCGCTACGGTTAATGAGTAGCCTTCAAGACATTGACGCATACGGGCACGTGTTGGCTGCAGGCTACATAATGCTGGTGTCATTTCAATCATCAATACACGCTGCCCACTTTTAGTAGTACTGGCAGCATGGGCTGGTATCAGCACAATACCTTGCAATATCAACAATGCGCCAATGCTTACTGTAGTATTAAGTGTGCCAAAAGTTTTTTTGCCTACTAGGCTGGTATGATATTTATGCAAATTTTTGATGGATTGAATCGATGAATGGATCTTTAACTGACTTAGATATGGCAGCCGTTTAGATAGCGAGTGCATCTGCATCTGAGTAGATGAGTGAGGCCTAACTTTCGATAGCAGATACAGATTGAGATATTTTTTGATCATAAGGGCTGAAGACATCTAGCAGTGATAAAACATGGGCTATCGCTTAGGAGCCAGTATTTGGAACACAAACACTCGTAATACTAAGCATAGAGCTAACAAAGAACATAAATAACGGTTTATAAACATCAATAGAAAACACTGATTAAAGCCATGTTAACAAAACGTTTTTTTTAATCTATAGCAAAAACGTAAACATAAGCTAAGTTCCACTCCTACAGTCAAGAAATAACTTAGCTTAAACTAAAAAGACTGAGCCCTGTGCAATACAGAACCCAGTCCTTGAAGTAAATGTACACTGCCTAAGATTTTGAGGTCATCTCATCGCTCGTTCATGGTTTTTTACACATACAGCGTAATTAAATATTAAAGCCGCTCTCTATCAGTACAAACTTCTTAAAATGCAGCAGGCACCGTACCCATACGCTGACTAATCGGCTTACTACGACCTAACAAGTTGCTATAGATCGTTGCATTTTCCATCACGTGCTTCACATAGTTGCGCGTTTCAGGAAAGGCAATCGACTCAACGTATTGATCAGCTGCGAGCGAGCCATAAACTGGTTGCCAACGTTTGGCATTATTAGGTCCAGCATTATAACCTGCGGTGGCTACGACAGGCTGACGATTCAATTTACCTAAGATATCACCCATATACCATGTACCATAACGAATATTGGTATCACCACTATTGGCACGACTGGCACGACTGGCACTATACGTCTCGCCTAAGTTGCGAGCAATATATTTTGCGGTAGCGGGCATGACCTGCATCAAGCCACTAGCGCCAACGTTTGAGCGAGCAGAGGTTACAAAGCGACTCTCTTGACGCATAATGCCATAAGCCCACTCTGGATCAATACCTGCTGATTGGCTGTAACGAACCACGGCATCTTGGTGCGGCATCGGATGCGATAGCGCTAAACTATCCACTTTATCGGTATTATCAATCGCATAAATTGCACGATCAAGCCAGCCCATATCGTAAGCTTGACGAGCAGCAGCAATAATTAAATTTTCATCACGGTTGTCACGTGCCACTTTTACCGCCCAATTCCACTCACGATTTGCATAACCACGACTAGCATCGGAGTTATATAACGCAAAAGCACGAGCAAAGTTAGCATCTTGCATAACACGTGCACGATCTGAATTACTGACGTTTGGTAAGTTTTGACCACCCAACTTACTAGCATCAAAACGCTGACCAACTTTATCTTTTGCCATTAAACCATAGTAGTCGTTGCTTTTTGCTAGATTTTGATACATCTTCTTCGCGGTATTACGTTTATTAGCATCACTTGATTGCTCATACGCACGGGCTACCCAATATTGCCACTGATTGCTTTTTTGAGTATCGCTATCCATTTTGGAGATGGCTTCGACCACATCATCCCAGCGACTGAAGCGAATGGCTGCCATGGCATAATCTTCGGCTTCTTCAAAATTAAAATCGTTATCTAAGCTATTGCGAAACCAGTCAACCGCCTCGACATTAAAGCCATCATCGGTATTGTGGTTCATACGCTGCACGCCAATGATACGATAGGCATAACGACGGGTATCATCATTCAACAGTTTGGTCGAACGTTGATTGTCTTGCTTGATATCAAACTCTAACTGTAGTGCCGCCTCACGATACGACTTATCAGCAACACGACCTAACGCATACATATAGAGATACTGATTGATCTGACTGGCAGGCTCTCTAGCAAAGCTGCTAAAGAAAGAAGATGGATTTAGCTGAATCTCACTCAATGCAGAATAAGCAATTGGTGTGCCAAGACGTGAGGATAACGCCATGATGTCACCTGTCTTCCCTTTACGCAGCATGCGTTTTAGGCGAGAAACACGATCCTGATCGCTGATTAATGCGTTATTATTCATCTCCATCGCGAGCTGATCGCACAAAGCGGGCTGTTTTTTTGTCGTCAGCCAGACATCGGACTTCGCTGCCATCGCACGCATGGTATCACCGCCATTATTGAACCCAAGGGCAACTGCGCAGCGCTCGCTCGCATCCGCATTGGTAATCAAATTCGCCACTTGGCGTACTGAGGCATAATCGTTAGAGGCAGCCTTGGTCTCAGCAAAATCAGCAACCAATTTTTCTGCCATAACCGTATTAGGGTATTTACGAACAAACTGTGAAACGGCCGCCGCACTTTGCGTATTTAGATCCAAATTCATACGCCAATATGTCGGATACATGGCAAACAAACCGCCACTCATTGACTGTTCATATTTATAAAGTGCGCTAACATCACCTCGCTCAGCTGCAATTGCTGCCGCTGTGAAGGAATCCGCACCACTGTTTGGTTGATAGTTATTTTCTTGCTGGTAACGCTCATTATCACCCCAGGTCAGCTCTGCACAAGCGACTTGTGATAATCCTAGCGCACTCGCTGCCGTTGCCAAACTTAGTACACTCACTCGTCTCAGCCTACCTGCTTTAAAGTACTTTGAAGTAGGCTTTTGACTGGTTAACTCTCTATCCTTGGTGCTATGAGCAACGCGCAACTTTGTCATATTGACTCTCTTTATTAACTCTCTAAAACTATATGAACAGCGGTTTATAACATACCGCTAAAGGGGGTTATTTATCATACTATACTCGTTGCACTTTCAACCATTACCTTTACTTTTGTTAATAAATAGGACAGCACGGTGTAACATAGGAATGGTGTTGCTTGAGCATTTTGCCAATTGTACTACTAATTTTAGTAAGCAATTGATACTGTTATAAATAATTAATAATAACTACCACTAAGCGCCGACGCTAATTTTTCACATTGGCAGAGGGTTGTGATAAAATACGCCACCTGTTAATCGGCTACCCTGCTATATTTTTAGTCAATCATGGACTTATCCTTATGAGTGTTACTGTATTCAATCCCCGCATCAATGACGCTGCCGTTGCCAAAACAACTGCTGCTGCGCCTGCTGTCACTGCACTCAAAGAAGCAAGTTCAGCCCAATCGCCAGTCGATAAGCCAGCAACCAAAAAAGTCTTTGTGACCACACAAGGCTGTCAGATGAATGTCTATGATTCTGATAAAATGCTCGATGTACTCGGCGACTCACATGGTATGGAAGTCACGCATGATATTGATGAAGCCGATGTATTGTTAATGAATACCTGCTCCATTCGTGAAAAAGCACAAGAAAAAGTGTTTTCAGAATTGGGTCGCTGGCGCAAATTAAAAGAAAAACGCCCAGACTTAGTCATTGGTGTGGGTGGCTGTGTGGCATCACAAGAAGGCGATAATATTCAAAAACGCGCGCCATATGTCGACATGGTATTTGGTCCACAGACATTACACCGTCTACCAGAGCTATATGATCAATCAAACGAACAACGCGATATTGCCCCAAAAAACCGTATCGGCACGATTGATATCTCGTTCCCAAGTATCGAGAAGTTTGATTTCTTACCTGAGCCAAGGGTAGAAGGATTTAAAGCTTTCGTTTCTATCATGGAAGGCTGCTCAAAGTATTGCTCATTTTGCGTGGTGCCTTACACCCGCGGTGAAGAGTTGTCGCGTCCACTTGACGATGTATTAGCAGAAATCGATAACTTAGCAGCGCAAGGTGTGCGTGAAATCAATCTATTGGGTCAAAACGTAAACGGTTACCGCGGTGAAAAAGATGACGGCAGCATTTGCCGCTTCGCTGAGCTGTTGCATTATGTGTCGCATGTCGACGGTGTGGAGCGTATTCGCTATACCACCAGTCATCCGCTAGAGTTTACGGATGACATCATTGATGCTTATGCACAACTGCCAGAACTGGTATCGCACCTACATCTACCTGTACAAAGTGGCTCCAATGCTATCTTGGCTGCGATGAAACGCAACCATACGATCGACGTTTATATCAATCAGATTAATAAGCTTAAAGCCATTCGCCCAGATATTCACTTGTCGAGCGACTTTATCATTGGCTTCCCTGGCGAGACAGATCAAGACTTCCAAGACACATTAAACTTAGCAAAAGAATTGAACTTCGATCACTCGTATAGCTTTATCTACTCTAAGCGTCCAGGCACGCCAGCGTCTGAGTTGCCAGATGATGTGAGTTTCACCACTAAAAAAGCACGCTTGGCGGAGTTCCAAAAAGTCATTATTGATTCGACTCTAGCAAAAACCCATGAAATGGTCGGCACTACGACACGCGTATTGGTTGAACAAATCGCCAATCGCCACCCTGACTGCTTAATCGGAACGGCAGATAATACTCGTACGGTGATGTTCCCTCATGATGTTGAGCAAATGGATGAGATGTTGGGTAAGCTCGTCAGCGTACGTATTACTGATTTCGTCAGCCCGCATATGGTCAAAGGTGAGTTAATTGAAGTATTGGCGTAACGGTTAAATTATAAATTTGAGTAAGAATAAAAAAGCCGTTCACTATAATAGCGAACGGCTTTTTTGTGCGTGAATTTTGACTGTTATTGTTCAGCCAACCAATCCGTCTGACGCAAACGCTGCTTGGTCTCACGGCGACGTTTTTTGCGGACGATATCGATATCCTCCTTTTCGTGAATACCGCCTTTTCTTAATAGTGGATCCAATGCCAAATAGTTGCGCGGCTTGACTGTGCCTAGCGACTGCTGAACGCCTGCGTCAGCTTGTTGCTCTAACTGCCGTTCGATTTGTTTGGCCTTTTTTAATGTTTGTTTTAAGCTCATTATCTTATCCTTTATTCTTTGCTATATCTTCTATAGCCTTTAATTTTTGTGGCATACCTTTACCTGTAGCCATCAAAACGTCATGGTGATTGCTACAAACGAGCCAGTCATACTTTTTAGAAACAAAATAGCACTCGTCAAAGAAACAGGTTTCATCGAGTATTTTTATTATTGCCTCAATTTTGCCCTCGTAAAACCAGATTTTAGAACGTTCCTTAAACGTTCCTGTTATAGCAAACCAGATACTCTC
The DNA here is from genome assembly GCF_014861395.1 of Psychrobacter sp. FME13. GTDB lineage: Bacteria > Pseudomonadota > Gammaproteobacteria > Pseudomonadales > Moraxellaceae > Psychrobacter. Next base: position 17,804 of record NZ_RRYV01000053.1, read on the forward strand.
ATTGGGCTTAATCAAACGTAACAGATAACTCTTGAGAGAGTCTTTGACTTCCATTGAATACGTTTCTTGTATCAAGTTTTGCCATAACCAAACTGAACGGCTTTTACCATTTTCAATTTTGCAAAAGGTTTGATAAATCCGCTCTTCTATACCTTTATAATCATCGTAAGGGGTGAGAACTCGAAAAGATTTATCCGTTAGATTCAACTCTGTTTTCAAGCGCATCATCTCTGCTCGTATATCAGCCCACTCTTTTGATTGAGATCTTTTTTTACCATTTTTATTGATATAAGGATAATTTCTCATAATTATCTCCTCAATTTGATCTTGTCTTATGGCTGCTAACCGTCAAAACAAGATCAAGTTTTATATAAAAAATCTAACCCTTAATACACATGACTTGCTTCAGCGTATGTACCACTTCGACCAAATCAGCTTGATTGGCCATCACTTCATCAATGTCTTTATAAGCGCCAGGTATTTCATCGATCACACCTTCGTCTTTACGACACTCGACGCCGTCAGTCTGTGACTTTAGCTCATCGATAGTAAATGCTCGTACAGCCTTGCCACGGCTCATTTGGCGACCTGCGCCATGTGAGCATGAGCAAAACGACTCAGTCGCGCCAAGACCACGTACGATAAAAGACTTTGCACCCATGGAACCTGGGATAATACCAAGCTCACCATCATAAGCACTGATCGCCCCTTTACGGGTCACATAGACCTGTTCGCCAAAATGCACTTCTTCATTGACATAATTATGATGACAATTGATGGCTTCTTTGGTCAGCTGAAACCGTGGTAACCCCGCTTGTGGCGACTGTAATGCCTTAATCACTAAGCGCATCATCTCACGGCGGTTCTCTAGCGCATAATCCTGTGCCCAGCCCACCGCTTCGACATAATCAGCAAAGCTATCAGACCCTTCAGCAAAGTAAGCCAAATCACGATCAGGCACATGACCAAAACGCGATTGACGCTCTTTTTTTGCCAGATTGATAAAATAGCGACCGATACAGTTACCAATACCGCGACTGCCCGAATGTAGCATTACCCAGACATCTTTGTTTTCATCCAAACACAGCTCAATGAAATGATTGCCACCGCCTAATGTGCCCAGCTGCTTTGCCCACGTACGCTCAAAACCTTTGAGCATCTTTAGCAAGCCCGGATGCTTGTCAGTAATTGGCTTTAGACGCCTTCCTAACGGATCAAGCGTTGAGTTCTTGGCTTGAATTTGTTTGTGCATATTAAAACCGACTGGCACTTGCTGCTCCACTATCAACCGCAATGATTTCAAGCTATCAGGCAGATCACTTGCCGTCAGGGACAAGCGTACTGCGTTCATACCACAGCCGATATCGACACCGACCGCAGCAGGAATAATTGCCGACTTGGTCGGAATCACGCTGCCGACTGTGGCGCCTTTACCAACGTGTACATCAGGCATCACCGCAATATGCGAGTGTACAAACTCCAGCTGAGCCAAATTGCGTAGTTGCTGCATCGCCCCTTGCTCAACATCCGAGGTGTAAATCTTGACTGGTACGCCGTGTTTACGGTTTTCATTTAATACTAATTGAATGCTCATAGTTTTTTATTTCCATTTTATTTTTTTTATAACCATATAGTATTTTTTTGACTATTATTATTTTTAGACATTACTTATAGTCAATCCTACTTAAAAATGTTATAAAATAATTAACAAATTCAATTGTTATTATAAAGACCATGACTTACTCACTAGATTTCCGCAAACAAGTAACAGCAGCATATTCTACAACTGGTGCAAACAAACCCTAATCCCAAGTCTTAAAACCAAATGCGTGATTGTGATGGATAACGCCAAATTTCATAAGAGCAAACGCATTCAAAAGCTACTAAACAGGCACGGGCATCGTATT
>NZ_RRYV01000054.1 GCF_014861395.1 Psychrobacter sp. FME13
GGCTTTTTTAAGATGGTATCTCTTATCTACTGTCCTATTTCATTATGCCACTACATAGTACTAGATGAGATTAGCCAAGCTGCCAATAAAGGCGTTGGTACTATGTGCTATATGCTTGCTAATGATAAAGGGAAAAGTCGGAGTTTCTCTGATGGTGGCAATAGACCAACTATAGAATGGCGAATAATATTTTTATCCAACGGAGAAGAGACCCTTAAATCCGTAATAGAAGCAGAAGGTGGAACAACAAACGCAGGGATGGAAGTTCGTTTATGTCATATTGATGCAGATCCAGGAAAGGGCTTTGGTATTTTCGATAGCTCAATTCTTGGTCTTAGTGCTGAAGATCAAGCTAATAACATAAGAGATGCTGCTAGCATGAATTATGGAACTGCTGGAGATGCTTGGCTTACATACTTAACTGAAAACTTAGATGAAGTAAAAATGAGAGCTAAAGAGATAATGAGAGAGTTTAAAAGTTATTTTCCTGAGGTAAAGTCTCAAGCTAATCGGGTCTGCGATAGATTTTCTATATTAGCAGCGGCAGGTGAAATAGCAACTGAAGCTGGTATAACTGGTTGGGAGACCGGTGATGCTATGAAAGGCGTAAAAGAGTGCTTTGAGAACTGGATTATGAATAACGGGCATGACGGAAATCAAGAAGAAAGAAACATTGTCAAACAATTGTCATTATACTTAGAAAAACATGCAAATAGTAAGTTTGAAAAGATCATATCTTTAAAGAATTCAAAAAAGACTGATTCGGAAAATAATATTGAAGATGATAGCGCTTCGATCTCAAAACTAGCTGGTAGTAGGTCCGGCTACTATAGAGAATCAGATAATGTCTTTCTAATCCCATCTAATACTTTTGAAGAGATATGCAAACCTTACTCTCTTAAAGCAGTCATTGAAACTTTAGTAAAACACGAATTGATAAAAGCAGATAAAGATAATCATGGAACCTTAAAGATTAACAACCCAAATGTTGACTATACTCGAGCTTATGCTGTAAAAAAGAGTATTATGGATTATCGATTTTAACAATTGCGGATATGATTATTATTTTCTAAATGGGTATTAATCATCATATGCACTTAAATATCTTGATTGATTTACCAAGTTTACTTATACGTCTTTCTGACCATAATTCAGTTATTTAATTTGTCTTTTTTAGATATAAAGTTGGATAAATACTATGTACTCAATAATAGACTTATGACGATTGTTTTGCCATAGGCATAATAATGTTCTTTATAAGCTACAGGTTTTTTATTTGGAATATATCAAACTCAAAGTTTTAATACATCATACAGTCAATATCTCAAAGCAATAAGCAGCCTAAAAGGCTGGCTCGTTACTAAACCATTAAGGTTATAAAACTGATAGGACTAATTAGTCGAAAATTGAAAAGGCACAATTATAAGCATTGTGACTAAGGACTTAGAACATGTGATGGTATCCATAGAATATAATTTGTAATTAGTACATTTGATAAAGCAATAGCAGAGTGTGATGATATTAAAAAAAGCATATGCTGAAACTGTAAGCTACTAGAGCCATATCCTGCTGTCTTACACTCGAGTAAAGAAGTACTTTGCTAATTCCAGCTCATGGCCTACCATTTAACGCTTCTTTAAAGTCTCATAGGCTGTCTAAATTTAGCTGACGACTACATATAGATGGAGTTATGAAATTAAGATTAATGTCGGAGACATCAATCAGCTAGAATAGAGTAAATATCAATTTAAAATATAACTTATTAGATGATAGACCCTTCAGTATTATGGTTTTAGAAATATTAATAATATCTATATATCGAATAAATTAACTTTACCTTGATAGGTCAAAAAAACCCTACATACTATTACTTACATAGCATGTATGCCTTAGGCATTAAGTTTAATTTTCTTAGGTAATGTTGTTAATATCAGGGTTTGTTATTTTCAGTCATAATATTGCTACTTCCTATATTAATAAAGCATATTAAAAATCTAGTTAAGTGCCGTTATATCAACATAAACCAGTATATCAAGCGATAGAATTTATATATATCTAAGTCTGTTGCCCTATTTCTGTACTACGCTCTTTAAGGAATGTCTTTATCTCTTCTATGCGTGATGCAACCTTTGGTCCTATCAATATAATGGACGCTTCATAACGATTGTAAGGGCTGTTCTTATCTCTAACCGCTGACAACCAATTAAAAGACCCTTCAATAAGTACATGACCAGTGCTGGTTTCAAACATAATCGTTTTTGAATGGATGCCTTTAATTTCTTTTACCACCACACCCAAGCTCAATAATTTATTTATAGCCTGTACAGAGCTAGGTTTACGCTTTGCATTCTTTGAGTTATCTAGAGCGGCATCACAATAAACAGTCACTATCACGCCCCTAACAACCGCATCTTGGATTTTCGCTTGCAGAGTGGATGATAGGACATTAATTGATAGAAATGGCGATACGATAGACAATTCACTATCAGCTCTTTGGAAAGCGGCCTCCAGTATGGCTTGATGGTGTTCGGTATCATTCACATGTGTTGTTAACACATGATCATAAATATCAGAAGATTGCTTTGACTCAATATCAGAGTTTAGACTTTCCCCTATTAGGTCATAAACAAAGCTATTATTAATCTCAGCATCAGGGTTATCTAGTAGCCAGCGCCTCAAATTACCTAACGGGGTGTGGCTAGTCATCGCAAGTGTGTTCATATTGCCAAAGAAAACAAAGTAGTCCTTAGCACGCGAGATGGTCACATTAAGTAGATTGTATTGACGGTTTAAAAAGCTTAAACCATCTTGCGGACTTGCCACTAAAGAGAAAAGCACAATAGGCCTTTCTGCCCCTTGCAAAGCATGTACCGTACCTACTGTGATTTTTTCGAATGATGAGTGATATTGTTTTAAAGCTTTCTTAATACCTAGTGACTGCGGCTTATAAGGGGTGACAACTGCCACAATTTGGTGGATTGGTTTATCATATAGGTCAATTAACGTTTGGCTATGGGTATCAATCCATGCGGCGATTGTATAGGCTTCAAGCTTATTAATACGACTCTTGCCATGGCGCTCGCTACTATAGTCTACATGTACATAACCTTTATTACCTTTAATAAAATCTAAATTAATAGCAGGTTGGCGGCCTCTTTTGGGTTCGAGCTGACCGTTATAAATAAAGTCATTGCTATAAGATATCAGCTGATCAAGGCAACGCCGATGTTCCGTTAATAGTAAGCCATTGATTCCGTCTTCAAACAGATTATCTTTATATAAGTCACTTTTAGATAAACTAGCACCAGCTTTGACCCTACTACCTGTTATAGCGCTTTCACTTTCCTGATTACCTGTTGTGATTGTTTTGGTTTTAACTCGTTGCTGGTAAATATTGGCATGCTGTGCCATTAACATCAACGATCCTGACGCACTAAGCTTTCCTTGATCTTTATGGCTCGCTAGCACTCGCTCGTCGAAACCATCTGATTTTTCAGCATAATAATGTAGATAGTTTACAGTATCCATTGGCAAACTTACCGAAGATACAGGTTCAATTTGCTTACTATCGCCGACGATCAGTGCAGTTTTGGCAAGCGCAAAAGTAGGTAAAGCTACATCGGGCGCAACTTGTCCAGCTTCATCTACTATCAGGTAGTCATATAGCTCATAATGCGGTAATGGACCACCAGCTCCAGGCTTAAAGTACTGACTGAATTTAGGTGCAGAATGAAAAGTCGAGATAAATATTGGCGTTAAACATGCATAGCGCTGTAGCTTGCTCCGATAAGTCTCTTTACCGAATTCTGCATCTGTTTTACCTGAGCGCGCACTCAATAACTCAATATATTCAGCTTCACGGTAGTGTAAAGCCAACCAAAACGCTTCATATCTATAAGAAATATCTAAACGGATATTAATGTCTTCCAAGACTTCTAGTTTTTGGTATTCACTCCCTGTCATCTTGTATAGATTACTCAATTTAGATTGATAGTCACTGTTCCATATATCTAGCCAAATCTGCCATGCTTGCTGTTTGTTTTTAATCTCTTTTGCAAGTTCATCAAAAGTTTTAACTACAGCTTTAATGGAATGTTTCTCATGGTTATACTTAGTGAGCAACTGGTCAATACGTTCAATAATATGATAGTGATTACTCCAATCTGTAACCTCTAGCGCTTCTCCATCAATCGTAGAGACGATACGCTCGAACTGACTGGCGCGGCGCTGCTTGAGCCTAGGTAAAAATCGCAATAACTTAGCAAAAAATGACTGGTTATCGTAGGCCTGATGTAGCTCTTGTTGGCTGCGCCCCCATCGTTCGATAAGAACATCTATTTTATATAGTTGCTCTTTCTTCTGAGATAATTCATTTGACAGCCCATCTATGCTTTGAAAACCTTTATCACATAAATCACTATCTATCGATGCTACTTTTTCGGCGAGCTCAATAGCATTAATTGTTTGTTGCTGTAGCTTGACTATTTGCTGTTTTAACAGCTGCTTGCCCTCTATAGCAGAGGCCAATGATGCACCTAAATACTCGGAGCTTTTACTAATAAACTCAGCCTGTAATTCATCCACTGAACGATTTTCATAATCACTAAAGAACCCCGTCGTTCTTGAGTTCTTTAGATCGTACATGAGATAGTCTTTAGAATTCTTACCTGACATATATAATCCAAGCGAAGGTATTTCAGGTAGCCAGCGCTTGGTTAGTAAGTCATCGTCATCAGGTAACACAAAACCTGTCAAAATATTGGTGATAGCTTGGTTGTTGGTAGAACTAGCGAGGATCAATGCTGGTGGTTTGTTATCTAATACATGCTGCACGGTTAAATTAGCGACAATAGACTGCAATAGTGTGGTTTTTCCCGTACCAGGTGGACCGTTAACAGCTACAACCTCGCCCTCTAAGCTATCAGTAAAACCGCGCATACTTACACGCTGCGAACCTGCTAATGGAAATTGACCGCTGAATTGACCTAAGTGTGCTTTATTGACTAAAACTTTTTGACGATCAGGATACGCTATCTTGCTAGGTTGCTTATCTTTGATTAGATTTGAGAGTAGTTTTAATTTATTAGCTGGACTATTTTTGCTCAGTGGCTCTTTCAATAGCTCACTATATAACGTTAATATATTGCCAGATACTCCTCGTAGAGGGGCTACTTCTACATATACCTGACATTTCTTAAAGACATTGAAATCTTTATAGTTTTTACCAGTTACTGTTTTAAAAACAGCTTCACAGTCTAACCAATGCTGCTGCCATGTTTTACTATCAAATTTGTAGGTAGATAAAACTTTATCTACTGTATCTACATTAGATAAAGTAGTGCTTCCCTCAGGATTAGGCTTTAAATAATCGCGGACAAAAAACGGTGTAGGATTAGGCTTGTCATCGGGGCTAACAAATAACTTACCATCTTTATCCATCTTGACGATAATCCAGTATAAACACTCCGACTCATCATCAATGAGCTGTTCTTCTACTGTGATTTTGGATTGAGCTGGGCACAACGCTATCTCAATACTAGTATCGTCTTTAGGAGCTTGGGCTTGTTTCCAAAGCTTGCTTACAAGAGAAGGGCTAACTTGCTCAATGTGATCAAAATCATTGAAAAGTAGGGGCTCGTTAACCAAGTCAATAGGCTTGATATCTGCGTACTGCAAGGATTTTTTCCAGTAGGTGAGCCATTTGTTGTTAAGAGACATAAGATATACTACTCAGTTAAACTATTAATTATAAGGTGGCGTTCTAAAAAGTATACGGGCGATGAAATGCAAGAAAAAATTATACTTAATTCTCTGACTTTACAAGACTTTCAAAGTATCAAAAATTTAATCAGCATGCTTTTTGATACACCACCTAATATCGTAATACTATAAAACTTACTTTATAGGGTACTTCATAATTTATTAGGTGCTAATAGCTCTGTTAATAAGGGAACAGAAATCTCAATATAATAAATAAACCTATATAACGAATAAATCTTATTGCAGTAAAAAACCTTGCTCGAGTCATACATAGTATAGCATTAGCAATTCCTGCTACCCTGATAGTTTACTTAGGTAGCGCTCTTAATATCGGGGTTTGAACTGGTAACTCTTGAGTGTGTAGATTGGTTCAATAAAACCCGTTTGCATAGTGCGACTGGTTACATCTCACCTTTTGAGTTTGAAAAGCGCTATTATGATAATTTAACCCTGTCATGCATAGTTGCCTGACTCAAGTAAATCTGCCTCCGATATAGTAGATCTCTTGCATAAGTCATTGCTACACCTTGATACTTCGTTAACGGAAGTCAATAAAACGGTACTTTTGCAAGAGGTCTAGTCAGGGCAGTTCACATATAAAGGTATGAATAAATGCAAGGTAGGATAACTAGCTATGATCGTAAAAATAATTCAGGATGCTTAGAAGCAAGTAATGGTGAAAAACATATATTTAGTGGTTATAGCTGGTCTGAACGAAATCTGCCAGTTCCTAAAGATGAAGTAGAGTTCACTTTTTCTAGAACAGGAAGCATAGACGAGATATTCTACAGAAATAAAACGATATACAACCAAGAGGTGCCTAATCCTCATGCCACTCCAAAATCATTAAGACTTCATAATAATAACTCAACTAGCCCAGTTAATATAGAACACCTAAAATCAGCGGAATATGAAAAATATCAGGTCGAAAATAAATATGGCTTTATCAGTTGGGTATTAAAAGCGCTTAAAAACTTTGCCGACTTTAGTGGCCGTGCAAGAAGAAAAGAGTATTGGTATTTTTATTTAGCTACCATTATCTTAATTCAAATATTTAGAATAATCATATATATAATAAGTTTAGAATATATAAGCTATGAAAGCTCATTACTTCTTCTTAATTTTATAACTATTATCAACTTAATGCTACTCATCCCAAGTTGTGCTGTTGGAGCAAGACGTTTACACGATACTGGAAGATCAGGATGGTGGCAATTACTATGGTTTATCCCAGTTATAGGTTGGATAGTTATACTATTCTTTCTCTGTAAAAACACTTCTCCACAAAACAATAAATGGGGTCCACCAGCTAAGGGGGTTTAGACTTTCATAAAAACTACACAATAAAATAAAAATATTCGAGAATTAAAATATGTTTTCAAAAGCCAAAACTAAGTTTGACATTCTATTGTTGCAGATGCTACTACTATTTGCGTCATCTTTTTCCAATGCTTCTGATATAAAGTTTGAAAGATACTCTATCCCTAATCTAGGTAAAATTTCAATTCCATCAAATATGGAGCTTCAAGAAGGAAAATACAAAGAGGTTAGCAAAGATTTTTTTGAAATAATTAACGCTGAAACAGACTTAGGCTTATCACTAGATAATCGTTATGTTTTTCAGCAGAAAGGCTTGAATAGCTTCAATAAAAATGGGTTTAAAACCTATGCTAGAATAATTACTCACACAACATTAGGTGACTACTCTGAATACTCCTCTTTGAGGGATCCTTATATTCTTACATCTTTTGAACGTAACCAACTAAGCCAGCAATTACATACACAAACAACTCAATCTTTAGCTAAAATCAATATCAAAATAATACACTGGTACGGCATTAACCCTGTAAAAATAAACGACCAAAACGCTTTAGAGATAAGTTACTTACGGCAGTTAGGTGACAACCCTTATGTTGCTGTTAGAACGTATTACTTTGAGAATAACGATAGAGAACACCTTGTCACCGTATCTTATAGATTGCGTGATGAAAAAGTATGGAAGCCTTTGTTTATTAAGTCTCTAAAGAGCTTGGAAATAACTAAAAAATAGTTCATAACCAACATTCTTATAGCTTAGCTTAAGGTCTTAAAATAGAAATAATTAAAACTTTTGCAGTTCAGTAAAAGAGTTATACTTTTTTATTTGTTCATAATTAACAGATGATTTCGTTTTTCGAAGCACTTCCGTTAAATGTTCATAACCAATTTTACTACTTTCTTTCAGGGCAAGTTTGGCCGCCTCATTGACTATATAATTAACATCGCTAGAAGTATAATGTGCCATCAACATGGCTATAGAGTCCAGATCCAAACCACTATCTATAGGTCGTCCTTCCAAAAGAATCTTCAGCATCTCTTTACGAGTATTAAAGTCAGGCAAAGGTATATAAACCGCCTTATCAACTCTACCAGTTCTTAAAATAGCTTTGTCTATTGCATCAGGCCTATTTGTAGCCATAATGGTAAGAATACCTTTCTCACTACATTCTGTGAGCTGAGCAAGAAATTCATTAACTTCTGAAGAATAGTGTTGACCCATATTTGCACTATCACGGCTTGGCATTACTGCATCCACCTCATCAATAAATATCACCGAAGGTGCCTTAAGGCTGGCCTCTAAAAACAGCTTGCCAATCTTTTCTTGAGTACCATGTACATAAGTGCTGGCCAAGTCAGAAGGTTTAATTTCAAAGAATGTATAACCCAATTCAGCAGCAAGCTGTTTTGCTATAAAAGTTTTGCCACAGCCAGGCGGACCATAAAACAATAGGCCGTTAAGTGGCTTAATCCCATATTCTTTATAAGCCTGCTTATTTTTTAAAGGTTCAATGATATCAGTGATTAATAGCGACTTGAGGTCCATCATCCCTGCTATTTTGCTTAAACCAACATGAGCACTCTTATAATGAGAGTCTTCTGATACCTTAAGCTTGATGTTTCTTGTTTCACTATTGGGTAGCTGAATATCGTCATAATAAGGAAACTCATAGTACTGCTTTATAAATAAGTCTAACTTCTTGCTAAACTCGTTTACCCCTATATTATTTAAAGCTTGAAAAACAATACTTTTTAAATCGTCAGGTATATGCTGAGAATAAAAAGTTGATTGACTTAGAGGGCTTGAATCTCGGTAAGAAAAGACCTGATATTGTACTGCTTTGTAAGTAGCTTTCCATTCAATATCATACTGCCAAGGTAAAAAACCAAACAGACACCTATACAGCAAAGTTGCTAGTGAATAGTTCGTATTATGTTCCGCGTCTCTACTTTGATAAGCCAATGAATAGCGAAGTATCGATGGCTCTGTGTGTTTTATATAGCAGTTTAAATCTAAAGGTAATATAGACACACTCCCCTTTTCATCTAAGTAATTTATAAAGATATCATTTGGAGTTAAAACTTGAGTAGAAGGCATGCCAACATTTGACAATATATCAAAGCCTGCTCTTATAATTTTGCAAGCATCATACACTGCTATACTAATGTCTCTATCTAACCGCTGTTTTAAAGACTCCCCATGAACGAAATCATGTATAAAGTAATACTGGAACTGCCCTTCTACGCGTAAAGCTTGCAACTCAGAGCAGGTCAGAATACTTTGGTGGCTATTTTTATTTATCAAGTCTAGGGCTTCTTTTAGAGCTTCTACTTCCAAAATAGACGTACACTCAGACTTAATGAGCTTAAGATACTTAAGCTCATTTTTATTGGTTTTAACTCTATATGTTTCAGTTATTTCATCTTCATATAGAAAAAAGTCTACGTAATACTTACTATCAATCAAATCGCCACGAATAAATGCTGAATTAGTCATCTCATTACTTACGCAGCAGACTAGTGTCAACGTTATTCATTTCAGCCCTACTTTCAGGTTTCATTAGCCCCATAATGGTGACAACAGCATCTTGCAACTGGTCAAGAGAAGGGCTTGTTTGCAATAAGCGTTTCGCATGTTGGATACCTCTAAACGCAGCATCACGATCAGTCCACTGAATATCGTCAAACCCATAATCCATATACTCTAGCATACCAACCCAGAAAGCAGGATCTTGACGATGTAAGCTAAATGCAGCACTTCTAACTTCTTCTGTAAGTTTTGCAGCACTTTGTGCATCTTGTTTGGATATAATCTGGCGGGCTTGTGCTTCAAACTCAGTTAATAAACCACTAAACTGAGCATTCCCTTTTTCATTATTAATCTCACGCAAATCTTCAATAGCATCTTCAAGATCAAGCTCTGCTTTAGGCCAAGCTCCTTGTTCTTGATATTCGTCTAATTCAATTAATGTTTTAGTCAAACTTGTTTTAACTTTCTCTTTGGTATCACGATCATCACTACGCTCATCAAGTAATCGCTCGGCATCATCAAGCTCTTGCACTCTCTTATCGGCATCTTTATTACCTGAATATGATAATTTCTGCGCTACTGTGCGCGCCTCATTAATCTCACGCTTCAATTGACTGGTAGATATATCTGTTTTAATTTCTGAAGCTACCTGTTTCTCATAGGTTTCATCCAATGATGGAAAGTAAGCCTCAAACTTTGCGCGACGTGAAGAGTCAATATTAAGTGTAATCTCTACATCGCTACCTGAAGGTAAAAATCCAGGCAAGTCCTTACCCGAAACAATAATTTCACCAAAGCGCTTATTAAAAATAGCCCTTGAACCTTCTTTATCAAAGTTAATTTCATAGATTGGAATGGTTATAATGTCCTCTTCCACTCCTGGACGGACATCCTGCATCGTCTTGTACGTGCCTTTACCTTTCGCTGGCAGTGTTTTGTTTTTCTCTAGTCCCGCCAGCGGCCAAACACCTTGTTTGGCTACCAAAGTATCGTAAACTTCAATACCAATATTATAAGGTAATGTCGCATTGGCTATTTTCAGACCTTGAATAATAGTAATGGTACTTGGCTGACAAGGGATTATCGTACCATCACTACTCGATAGCTTTAGCTCAAAGTGGTTGGTTTTGCCCGTGTTTAACTGCAATTCAATAATTTCAACGTCATTATCTATCACTAAACTACCTGAAGACCAAGCACCATCAGTACGTAGCACCTCTAAATTGAATGTCTCTGGCAATGTAGATTCTGAGGCATCTCTATCAATCTTAATACCCAAGTGTTCGGCGGTTTCAACAGTAGTCTCAGGATACTTTAAGATAAGCTGAGCCTTTTTAGTGTCACGCTTTTGCAGCTCTCTAGGAATATCTTTGGTTGAAGCAAATAAGGTCGCGCCCCTTGCAACGGCCGTCATAGGATCTATGCTGGTATCGATCTTATCTGTGACTTGTTCTACTAACATACGGCGTAGCGTTTGTTGGAACGTTGGACCACCTACTAGGATAAGCGAGCTTAAGTCGCTGAGTTCTAAGTTATTACGTTTAACTAAGTACTTTGTGATATCAATGGCTTGCTGAAATATGGGAGTGACTACTTTTTCATATTGATCTAAGGTAATTGTGATATCAAATTCATCAATGTCTGCACCACTATCATCTTCACCTAAATCTTCTATAAGTTCACTCCATTGATCACTTGATGATAGTTTAATTTTTGCATCTTCCGCATATGTCTTCAATGTCGCTTGCAACAAAACCTTCATCGCTGAATCTGAAATAGTGTCTTCAAGATCATATTGATTTTGAATCTCTGGTATTAATAACTGATCCACTATGGCTGTATCCAAGTCTTTACCACCAAGGTGGTTATTGCCTGCTGAATCAACCACTTTCATGATGCCTTCTTCCGTATGCATCAATGCCGCATCAAAAGTACCGCCACCAAAGTCAAATACCAACCAATAGCCTGATTGGCTAGTTGCCTTGATACCATAAGCAATTGAGGCGGCAATGGGCTCTTGTAGTAGCTCACAATAGCTAAATCCGGCCAGCTCAGCAGCCCGCTGTGTCGCGTCTAATTGACTTTGCTCAAACATAGCAGGTACTGTAATTACAGCAGCTACTATATTTTCATCTCTAACATAACTTTTTAGTTTTTTGAGCACTTCAGCTGATAGATCTTCGGCTGTAAGACTCTTATCCATATGATTTGATACATATAGGTAGTCAGTACCCATATTTCTCTTGAACTCTTGATATCCATTTGGTTGACTTTTTTTACGTTTAACATAACTTTTATTTAAATCTCGCTCAATGCCTTGCTTGCCACTCAGCCCTACAAAAGCTGTCTGCTTTTTATTGAAGTAAACACATGAGGTAGTGGTATCCATTTGAGTATCATCTGATTTAATAATTACTGCTTCAGTATCCTTCATGACTGCAATAGCAGAATTGGTTGTTCCTAAATCAATACCAAAATCAATCTTTTGTCGCATCTTATTCTCCTCTTGTGTATTTATCATATTTATTACTATATATATTTATTAGCCAACACTGACTTCAACATCAGCCATTCTTATTAACTTATCTTTATAATTTATTTGAGGATAAACAACTTTAGTAATAATGCTTTTGCCTTCTTCTATATCATCACTCGGTATAATACGTGCTTGAACAGACATATTTTCATTATAATCCATTCCTACATAATCAATCACCTCGTAGCCATTGCCCTCAAGCTCCTCCTCTAACCTCTCAAGAGACTTGCTCAGAGATTTGAGCCCTTTGGTATCTTCTGGTAGCGCAGCTATCCGTCTGCGCATGCGATGAATCTCATCTGCAAGCTTAATAGCCAGACCATGATCGATATTATCCTCACTATCTGAAACCAGATGGGTGCTAGCCGTTATGGCTGCAGCCTCAGCCAAATGAGTATGTTCTAATTTTACCTGTGCCAAAACCTCATGAAGCTGTGTGATTAATTGGGCATCAGATTGGACGATATTTTCTTCCGCTTTTTTCACACCTTCAAGCGCAGACTGCACCTTATTGACTAAGCCTACGTTTTCTTGGTTATGCTGCTTTCTCAAATACCAATAGACCCCACCCAAGATTCCAAGTAGACCTAGTAAACCTAACAAGCCTAGCAATGAGTGGTTTGTGAATTTATTATCTAAGTTAGAGGTTTTTTCTGCTGTATCTGCGCTTAACGTATCAACATCTTTTTTTAAGTTTTGCTCAGATGCTTTTGTGGTGGTCTCTAATGTAGTTATAGATTGATTGGTATCATCAAGCTTAGTATTAACGTCTTCTAATGCTGTTTTAAGCTCAGAGAGTTGTTCAAGCCTCTCTTTACTTTCTGCCTTATAGTCAGCACCTTGTTTCTCGAGAGCGCTTAGTAGCTTTTCATTGCTAGACTGGATATCACTAATTTTTTGCTGCTGTAGAACTACGGTCTTTTGTATAGCAGCAATGTCTTTACTGGTATCATTTTGTTGATCAGCACCAAATGATGAGGTGGAGCTTACAGCAAAAAAGCTACTACATATTAAAGCGGATAAAATGGTCTTTTTCATTACAGCTGCCTTTAATTATTTTACTTTGCATTATTTTCAATAACGCTTTTGATAATTGTCATTACTGCATATAAGACGATAAGTGGCCAAAGTGCTGCAAGTAGCGCTGCTATGACATATCCAACTCTAAGATAGGTGAGGTTTATACCAGTCATATTACTTATCGTATAAAGAACACCGCCAATTATGGGTTTATCCTGAGTAGCAACCACTGGAAGGTACTTTTTACCACCTGCTTTTTTTACTACCTGCTGTAAATCTGATCTCTCACTACTTATATGGGCATACGCCTTCCTGATGGATTCTTCTGCTTCATCATCTATATCAATATACAAGAACTCTCTTTGTATTTTCGACATCAAGTTATAGCACTCATCAATAGTGGCATTAGCGGCATTTAACTTATCTAGGTCTGGCTGCGCTTTAAACTCCTCAAAAGCATTTTTATAGACTTCTAAAATCTTACCTATTAGTTTAAAAGCACATGCTCCTGCTAAACTTCTAAATAACTCTGCTTCTTTAGCACTTTGTACGGTAATAACATTTAGCTCAGCGACCATCTTGTTCAGTAACCACTCAGCATCAGCAATTGAATAAATCTCTTTTTCTAGATAGGCAAATATATTTATAAAAATCTTATTGACAGATTCTTCCTCTATTATCTCCTCTAACTTATTTTTATTATCTGCAATATTACTTTTCACTTCACCGTAAGCTGGTAACTCATGAGCCCAATCAATTATGTCTTTAGCAAACCCAGACTCTTCCAGCTCATTGTTGGCAAAAACTGAGCACCTCTTAGCCGTATCAGCATAGTCATTAACTACTCTTTGAACTTTATAATTATTACAATAAAGATCTAATTCGCGAACTAAGGATTCCTTATCTTTTAATTTATCAACCAAACCGTAAACAGCCCAGCTTTCTTCTTCAGTTAAGCCGCGCTCAACTTCATCAACTACATCCTGAATTTCAGTTATATAGGGATTAATAATTTTAGATTCAGCATAATCCTTCATATCTTCAGCATAACCTGAGAACGCCCCTAATAACTCAAGAACACTACCCTCCATACTTGAAGCATACTCAACAAGACTGTCGATCATCGTTTTACTGATGGAGCTATTATCTACAATATTCTTATTAGACTGTAAGGCATTAGTTTTAACCTTATCCAGTTCTTTGATAATTGAGCCATAACGCTCAATAACTTCATAGAGCTTTCCATAAACAAAACCTGACGACTTAAGCTCAAATAACGATATGACATTAGCGTTTATAAGCCACGAGAACTTAGGGTTTGAGCTAGAGAGTATCTGTGAGTCCCATAACTCATACGCTTTACGATAATTATTATTTTCTATAGCTTCAAAAGCAATTTCGTCAACCGTATCATATTGGTAGAACCAAAATAGTGCATTAGAAACTCTGTCGTTATCACTTTCGAGGTTTCGAGCGGCATCCTTTATAGACTCTAATGCTCTTATAGGCAGGTTATTGCTAGCACTCATATCAAGCGGATAGTCTTTGACCTTACCAAAGTCAACAAAAGTTTCCAAACCGCTTGTTCTTTTAGCTAGCTCTTTACTAGTTATGGGGCTTACTAAGCCTAAAACCCTATAAGGATTATTAAAAACTTTATCCACTTTTGTCAGCCTTGAAAAATTATATTGTTTTTAAAATATTAACCCTATGTTATCATTTGTATCATTTTAAATGAATAGCTATACTGAAATTTAAACAGTACTTTAACTACAGAAAAAACCTGTAAACAGAAAATTTTTAGGCTAGAGAAGATAAGTAGCGTTATCCATCACAGAGAAAACTAAAACTCACAAGATATATCAAAGGAAAGCTCAGTCATATAACCTAGAATTGATAGCAATCTTCAAAGAAAATAATCCTTCAAAAAACCAACTTAAACTTGCTAAAAAATAATGAGATACCTTAAAGAATGCCACGCCACACCTTACTAAAATAGTCACATGGATAGGCATTTATTGTCGGCAAAAAAAATTAATTTAGCATTGGTAGAGTATGCAAAGTCTGTAGTACTAAGCCATTCAGTCACTATGATTGCACTAAGTACCAAACCAGTCATCAACAGGTATACCGTAACCTAATTATTGTGAGCTACTTTTTATAGTCACTCATAATAAAGAAAGATATGGCGTTGATTATTTGCACGCTAATTTAAGCGATTAATTCCAAGAAATTAGTAAATATGGCGTATTAATTCTAGTAAATAAATAGTCGTTTATTTACCAATAGCTGCGCTATCAACCCCTTTATTACTTCACATAAATATAACGGTAATGAACTTTAAGGTTTACCCATATATATTTAAAGCACTCTAACTTTAATAGAACCTAAATAATTAAGAATTAATTTATGACATCATTTTATATTAAAGATCAGAATGGATTACATGCCAGCTTTCAAACGACTGCTCTCATAAGCAAAAGCTCTAACGGTGAGCTATATAACATCAAGCCATCATCTACCTCTGAGCTTAAGGGCTTAGCTTTCAAAAAGTTTTCAAAAGCCTATCAAAGCATGAATGTGCAACCGAAAATTGAATACATGGTCAATCACCAACCGCAGACTGATGTTAGCAACGATTCAACGATATGCTGGCCATCACATTGTGTCTATGATGAAAACAATGTTTTTGCGGGTTACTTAATGCCATTAGCATTAAATGGCAGTCTATCTCTAGATGAGATTTTTAACAGCACAAAGCAATATAGTAATAAGTGGCAAGCTTTTGCAGAGAATACACTAGCTAGCTACGAGTTAAGGTTGAAGACATGCATAAATATCTGCCAAACAATACGTTCTATTAATGAGACAAACTGGTATATTTTTACAGACCTTTTTCCTACGAATATCATGGTAACTAATGATGGTCGAATTTCCTTGATCGAATGTGATTTAATTCTAGAAAACAATAATAAAACTCATGAAATCACTCGCTTTGACTCAAAAAATATCTCAGGGTATACACCTCCTGAGGCGCTAGGTATAAATATAAGTACGAATATACATAATGAATCACAAGAAAGATTTCCTTTATCAGTTATTATTTATGAAATAATATTTAGAGCTCATCCTTACTCTGCGGTTTTCAATTCCCCTTATGCCCACTTAGTCACTCTCGATGAGAAAGTCGAAAACAATCTTTTTGTTCATGGCAGAGGTAGCAGCCATATTAGCTCGATGCCACCTGAACATCAGTGCTTCGATAACATTAACCATAAATTAAAATCTTTATTCTATCTAGCATTCGACATCAACTCTAAAGATAGAAGACCTACTCCACAATTATGGGAAAACACCCTTGCTTTACTTGTTAGTGAGAAAAATCATGGGCTTCAGCCTACTCCCAACTTAAAGACCATTACATCTCAACCAAATATACAACATCAAAATAGAGAGAATGATACCAATCACACTCCTGTATATATAAATACGAATAATATACCTAATCATCTTGATACGGATGTAAAAGCCAGCTGGTGGAGTCAAGGGCAATCTAAACTAGCAGTCATTATTTTTCTTTTGCTCATAGGACTCATCATAGTACTAGCAACCACTGACTTTGATTCGAATACAGAAAATGCTGCAGAAGATCTTTATGATGCACAACAAGAAGTATTAGGCGCACAAACAGAGTTGAACGAATGGGATAATGAGCCTATAACAACAAATAACGAAGTAAACCCTCCCAGACTAACAGACCAATTTTTATATGTGATTTCGGATGAGGCGAACCTAAGACAAAGACCAAGCTTAAACTCTCCTGTTGTAATGAAGCTCGAATATAATACTAAATTAACTCAAACTGACTCACCATTAATTGAAGATGGGGGTATTACTTGGATTAATGTGGTTAGCAGTGGAGGAACTATGGGTTGGATGTCAAGCCTGACACTTTCTAAATACCCACGAGATATTCTTTACTCAAGATGTGGCGTGAGAAATAATGAAGTTGAATATATAGTTGCCACTGCTGGTGTAAACATTCGGAATGCTGCAAACACAAACGATAATAGTGTTATTGGTGTCATACAAAAAGGTGAGATGGTTTGTCCATATATATATCTTGGAACTTATGATGAATCCATAGGCAGATGGATGGGCTTTCAGTTGACTAGTGGAGAAGTAGCTTGGGTTGCAGAATCTTTATTAGAGCCTTACTACGAACCTGAGCCCTACTATGAACCTGAACCTGCTCCTGTAAGCGAACCTGAACCTGAACCTGAACCTGAACCTGAACCTGAACATTTATATAATCATGAACCGAATGCTTCCTTGTCTGATTCTAATACAAGTGATTATGATAAGTACAACTCATGGTTCTAATACTTCCCGATACATACTGCCAATAGCATAGAAACTAACTTAAAAGATTTTAGTTACACAGACTGTATTTGATTAAGCTATTAGTAATTATTTGCCATTGTCAGAAGCAATGGCAATGGCGATGGCGGCTTTACGCCGATACAGAAACTAAATCACGCAACTTAATTCTATTTATTAGGTGTCTTAAGTTTGGGAGGGTTACCGTAACTCTATACTTGAAACTAACTTTAACTATTTTTGTGAGGTTTTTTTGAAAAAATTGGCTGTAATAATATTTTTTGGTTTTTTGTTCACTTATGCTAATGCATCAAATTGGGTACAAGTTCATTCAGATCTTGAGCAGAAAAGGTACGTTTACGTTGATACAGAATCAATATCAGTACAAGGTGAGTACAAACAAGTGCTTTCCAAAAGAATAGCCATCGAAGATAGAATTTATTTTATAGTTCTTAATTCTTACGATTGTAAAAGCAATCCAATGAGAGTTAAAACCACATATTTTACTAGTTACAATCTAGATGGAAGTGTTAGACATTCTGGATCAAAAAGCAATTTCTTTGAGCCTCTTTCGCCTGGAACAGCAAGCAAATTAGAAGCAGATTTTGTTTGTAATTTCTGATTTTTTGTTCACTATAGAGGTCGCAATGTAATTTACAATACTTGCGACGATTTCTATGTTCTTTGATTCAAACTGATAAAAAGGCAGAGTGGTTAACTATCAATCAATAAGCATGTAAGATCTAGTTATTAATTATTGATCCTGACTGGGTGGATTATGAGTTGGCCAAAAATTTCGGTGATGATAAGCAACTTACTGGTGTTATTTATATTGCCAAACTGACTGATACGCCAAAAACTTAGCTCACTATAACCACCTGCATAAAGTTGGTTTCTCAACCCTTACGGGAGAGTCGCGCACTAAGCACTCGATTAGGGATACCGCTTTCTTGCAACAGCCTGTAGATATCATTGCTGAGTGGCAAGTGTATGACGCCAATGCTCGTAGTGTGGAGGGTATACTGCATGCCTTCTTCTATGATCAAAGAGTTAAAGTGTCCTTAAAAGCAGCAAACGATAACCTCTACAAGGCGACAGAGTGGTTCAATGTTCCCCTTGGTGAGATTGAGAAAACGATTAACCTGGTTATCGCCGGGGACATTAAAGACTATCGAATGGATGGTGCGGCTGGCAAGGTGGTTTTGAAATAATAACCTTCTACGGAATTAATTTATATCTATGAGTTAAGTATTACTTGTAGTGGTCAAATATTTTTAGACAGTACTTAAGAGGTTTTTGTTGAAATAAAGCCTCTCTTTCTCGCTCGGTGTTAAATACTCATTAAAGCTGTGTGGTCTTACACTTTGATAATAGCCCCAAATATAATCATTTACTGCCTGCCGAGCCTCATCAATATTGTCATAGCCGTTTTTTGGCATCCACTCTGTCTTAAAGCTTCTAAAGAACCTCTCTGTAGGTGCATTGTCCCAACAGTTGCCTCGTCGGCTCATACTATGCGACATACCATTGCACTTGGCTACGCATTTAGCATACTCTTCA